>JBOFZC010000252.1:0-9862 GCA_051654985.1 Rhabdaerophilum sp. | reverse complement strand
GTCACGCCGAGGCCAACGAGGCCGCAGAGGAAGAGCGCACCACCGGTGATGTCCTGGCCAGCAACCTTGCCGATGGAACCCCAGCCGATCGTGTAATTCGTCGCGATCCAGAGACCGCCGATCGAGAGCACGCCGGTGGCAATGAGCCCCTTGTAGAGCGCGCCCATGATCGAGCCATTGGCGCCGAGCTTCACGAAGTAAGAACCCACGATCGAGGTGAGGATGCAAACGCCACCGATCATCATCGGGTAGATCATTGCGCTCGAAAGGCTGGCCTGACCGGCAAAAAAGATCGCCGCGAGAACCATCGTGGCGACAATCGTCACCGCATAGGTTTCGAAAAGGTCAGCGGCCATGCCGGCGCAGTCACCGACGTTATCCCCGACGTTATCGGCGATCACAGCAGGGTTGCGCGGGTCATCTTCCGGGATACCGGCTTCAACCTTGCCCACGAGATCGGCACCGACGTCTGCGCCCTTCGTGAAGATGCCGCCGCCGAGACGCGCGAAGATCGAGATCAGCGACGCACCGAAGCCGAGCGCCACGAGGGCATCGATCACCGTGCGGCTTGCAATGCCGTAGCCCATGAACTGCGTGAGGATCATGAAATAGACCGCAACACCGAGGAGCGCGAGGCCGGCGACGAGCATGCCGGTCACGGCACCCGCCTTGAAGGCGATGTCGAGACCGCCGGCGAGGCTCTTCATGGCCGCCTGCGCCGTGCGCACGTTCGCGCGCACCGAAACGTTCATGCCGATATAGCCGGCGGCACCCGAGAGCACCGCGCCGATCAGGAACCCGATCGCCACTGGCAGACCGAGCAGAAAGAACGTGGCGGCAAAAATCACGACGCCTACGATGGCGATCGTCTTGTACTGGCGGTTGAGATAGGCCTGAGCGCCTTCGGCGACAGCGGCGGAGATTTCCTGCATGCGCTGGCTGCCGGCATCCTGCGCCATCACCTGCTTAATGGTGATGACTGCGTAGAGGATGGAAAGGGCGCCAAGCGCGATGATCACGAGAAGAGGTGTCATATCGAGCCCGTTTGCGTTTCACTTTATCGTTGGCCGCAAATGCTCCGGAGAAAAGCCCCCTGCCCTCATCCGGATTTGCGGGTTGGTGCAGGGCTTTACAAAGCTTTAACCGCTTCTCCAAGCCCCCATTTGAGCGATGGGATGGGTTTTCGACCGCATTCAGGCCGCAAGGCGCTTGCGCTCGTCGCGGATGAGGAGCCAGACCAAGCCAAAAGCAGCAATAACGAAGGGGAAGAGCGCGATATTCAGGCTCGCCCAACCGAATCCCGCGAGCAATTTGCCGGAAGACAACGAGGCAACGGCCGTCACCGAAAAAATCACGAGATCAGTAAAACCCTGCACCAGATTGCGCTCGGAGGGCTTCTGCCCCTCTGCCACGAGAGCGGATGCGCCCACGAAAGCGAAGTTCCAGCCCACGCCAAGCGCGATCAACGCTGCATTGAAATGCAGCAGCGTAATCCCCGAGAGACCGATCACACCACAGACGCCAAGCAAGGTCAGCCCTAGGGCAATGACACGATAAACTCCAAACTTAGCAATGAGATGTCCGGTGAAGAAGCCGGGCAGGAACATGCCAACGATATGCCACTGGATCGCCAGTGTGGCCTGGGTCGTTGTGTGGAAGCAGCCGATCATCGCAAGCGGCGTTGCGGTCATGATGAAATTCATCAAGGCCTGAGCAATGGCAGAAATGCCAATCGCGAGCTTGAGGCGGCGCGACTTCAAAATCTCGCGCAAGGGCCGTGCGGGCTCCTGACTGCCAACGGCTGGTGCGGGCGCATTGCGAAAAAACAGCAAAACCCCGATGCTCAATCCAGCCACCAGCGCCTGACCGATATAGCTCGCCATGAAGGTGAAGGGCGGCGTCAGGTCCTTGGTGTGGATAACGAGCTGTGGCCCGACAAACGCCGCCGCCACCCCACCTGCCAGCACCCAGGCAATCACACGCGGACGGAAGGCCGGGCTGGCATTGTCGGTCGCGCCGAAGCGGTAATTCACGACGAAGGCCTGATAGACCCCGCACATGGCCGTTGCGACCATGAACAGAGCGAACGAGCCTTGCTGGATGGCGTAAGCCGCAAGCAGCCCTGCAATCAACCCGATCGCGGCACCATATTGATAGGCCGCACGCCGCCCCGCGCGTCGCAACAGCCACGCCGCAGGCATGGTGGCGATGGCGGTTCCAATCACGAAAGTTGTTGTGGGAGCCGTCGCCCAAGCTGCGGAGGGCCCGAGGGCCGCGCCAACCAAAGCGCCTGTCGCGAAGACCACCGAGGCATTGGCTCCCGCCAGGGCCTGCGCGCCGGAAAGCACAAGTGCGTTGCGCTTCGCGAGCGCGTCATCAAACGACATGGGAGGCTCCGGTGAGTCGGGCTAAAATGAGAGGCTATGCGTATAGGAGCGTCGGGTGAAGCGCGGAAATTCTCCCTTCGCATCACGCCATGTTTTCGCAGCTCCCGCCACGCCGAGCACACCGATTTTCGTAACCTCGACGCCCACTTCGCGCGCCTCAGCCACGAAGTCGCAGGCGCGGTCGGGCGGGATCGCGCAAAAAATTTCGTAATCATCACCGCCGGTGAGCGCAGTTTCGAGCAAAGCGGGCTCAGCCGCAACCGCAGCCTTAGCCGCTGCTGAGAGCGGCACACGTCCGATCTCGAATTCCGCCCCCATCGCGCTCGCGAACTTGTCAGCATCGCCGATAAGGCCATCGGAAATATCCATCGCAGCACTCGCATATTTCTGCACCAACGGCGCCAAAGCGAAGCGCGGTTGGGGATGGAGATACCGGTCGAGCAAATGTGTGCGCTGCGCGTCATCGAGCGCCGCAGCCCATGCTGCTTCGGGGTTGAGTCGAAGCTTCAGGCCCAATGCCGCGTCGCCAACGGTGCCGGAGACATAGAGGATATCGCCCGCCTCTCCGCCCTGTCGCGGCACCATGCGGCCCGATGGCACTGCGCCGAATGCGGTGATCGAAAGCGTCAGCGCGGGCGCATTCACGGTGTCGCCGCCGAACAGAGGGCATCCCGCTTCTTTGGCCATCGTGCCGAGACCGGCGGCGAAGTCACGGCACCAATCGCGTGTTTGAGTTGA
The DNA here is from genome assembly GCA_051654985.1 of Rhabdaerophilum sp. Taxonomy (GTDB): domain Bacteria; phylum Pseudomonadota; class Alphaproteobacteria; order Rhizobiales; family Beijerinckiaceae; genus Rhabdaerophilum. The sequence continues at coordinate 6,737 of JBOFZC010000252.1, read as the reverse complement.
TGTCCGCCCGAATCCGAGCAGGAAGCCGCGCGGGTTGGCCCCCTTCGCGGCGAGGTCAGAGAGGTTTACACCCAGCGCCTTCCGCGCGATCGAGGCCGGGGCATCGCTCGCGAAAAAATGCACGCCCTCGACCAGCATGTCTTTGGTGATCACAAGGCTTTCACCAGGCCGAAGCGCGATGCTTGCCGCATCATCGGTGAGCCCGTACGCACCTTCGCCTGCGAGCGGCGCGAAGAACTCGGCGATCAGCTCGAATTCGCCGGGGATCGCCTCGCCCGGCATCATTTACGCCTCGCGAGGCGCAGCCGGGCGGGTGATTTCCTCGGCCCTGAAGTCGCGCGCCAACTTGTCGAGCACGGCATTGACCATCCCAACCTCGTCTCTTTCGAGAAAGGCAGAGGCGATATCGACATATTCCGAGAGAATCACGCGCACGGGAACATCCGTGGCGTGTTTCAACTCATAGGCTCCGGCACGCATCGTCGCACGCATGATGGCCTCGACACGCTTGAGCGGCCAGCCCGAGAGCACTGCATCCACAGCGCGATCGAGCGCAACCTGATCCGCCAGCACGCCTTCGAGGATGGCGCGGAACAGAGCGGCCTCGGCCGGCTTATACTGCTCGCCCTCGATCTCGCGACCCATCCAGAAGCTCTCGAACTCGGCGAAAACCTCGTTGATGCCCTTCGCGGCGATATCCATCTGATAGAGCGCCTGCACGCCGGCGAGGCGCGCAGCCGCGCGCTTGTCCGCACGGCTCAGCGAGCGGTCACGCGAACGCATACGGCCTTTCTCGACGGTTTTCGGAAAGGCATCATCTTTGGGAGCATTACTCATGCGCTAGGCTTTGGCCCTCAGCGCGATGAGCGTCAAGGCCGCACGTGCAGCGTCGCCACCTTTGTCGCCTTTTTGCGGGTTGGCGCGCTCTTCGGCCTGCGCCTCGTTTTCCACCGTGAGGATGGCATTGCCGAATGGAAGCGCATGGTTTGTGGCAAAATCGATCAAAGCGCGGTTCGCCTGCACAGAAACAATTTCGTAATGCGTCGTCTCGCCGCGGATGACGATTCCGAGCGCGACAAAGCCATCCGCGGGTTTCTGGCCAGCGCGTTGCTGATGGCGGATCGCCATTGCGACCGGGATTTCGAGTGCCCCCGGCATCGAGATAACCTCATAGGTTGCCCCCGCCGCCTCGATCGCTCGCACGGCACCTTTGAGCAGCATATCGTTGAGCGCATCGTAATAGCGGCCCTCGATGATCACGAGATGCGCGCCCTTGGCACCTGTGATGGCGGGCAGGCTGCGTTTGGCTTCAGCCATTTCGGGGCTCCCTCAGATTGGTCTCGGCAAGCCGTGCCGCGTAACGCGCCATCATGTCGATCTCGAGATGCACGGCTTCCCCCGCCTTGCGGGCGCCGAAAGTGGTCACAGCCAGCGTGTGCGGAATGAGGAGCACGGAGAAGAGATTATCCTCAACCGAATTCACGGTCAGCGAAACGCCATCGAGTGTCACCGAGCCCTTCTTCGCGATGAAGCGATGAAGCGGCCTCGGCGCACGAAGCGTGAAGCGCGCGGTCGCACCCCAATTGGCGTCACTGGGCGTCACTTCATCGCGCGCGATGATCTCGCTCAGCGAATCGACATGTCCAGTCACGATATGCCCGCCGAGTTCATCGCTAATTTTCAGCGCCCGCTCGAGATTGACGCGCGTGCCCTCGCGCCATTGCCCGACATGCGTGAGGCGCAGGGTTTCTGCTGCGGCTTCGACCTCAAACCAGCTCGCGCCCGGATCGCCCCCCACAGCCACCGCCGTGAGGCAGCAGCCGGCACAGGCGATCGACGCGCCAATCACGATCGTCGCTGGATCATAGGTCGAAGAGATGCGCAGCCGCTTGAGGCTGTCGCCGCCTGCGACGCTCTCCACCTGCCCGATATCGGTGACGATGCCCGTGAACATCAGCGCGCAGCCTCATAAGTCTCGCACAGATCATGCCCGATCCGGCGTGTCTCGACGAGGTGGGCTTTCGAACGCCAATCCGCAAGGGCGGGACCGATGGCGACAAGCCCTTCGCCGGCCTTGTCTGGTCCCGTGAGCAACACCAGACTGTCGATCACGCCTGCTTTTGCGAAGGCCTCGGCGAGCGTTGGCCCGGCTTCGACCATCAATCGTGTGATGCCCTTGGCTGCGAGGGCGCCGAGCGCGACCAAAAGATCGAGGTGATTGTTCTCATCCAGAGGCACTGCAGTGACTTCCGCGTCTTCCGCCACGACGATTGGCAAGAGTTCGTGGGATCGCGCACTGAGAATCAACGTTTTGCCAAAGGGGTTCGAAAACATCCGCGCCCTCGACGGCATTCGCCCGTGACTGTCGAGCACAACCCTCAGCGGGCTCATCTCGGCCATGCCGGGCAGGCGCACATCGAGGCGTGGATCATCGGCCAATACGGTGCCGATTCCGGTGAGGACGGCATCATGGCGCGCGCGCATTCCATGCACGAAAGCGCGCGTCTCCTCGCCCGTGATCGCGAGCGGCTTGCCATCCGCGGTCCCCGAGAAACCATCCATTGTTTGGGCGAGCTTCAGCGTCACATAGGGGCGGTTTTCCGAAACGCGCAGGCAATGCCCGCGTGTCACGGCGCGCGCCTCGGCCTCGAGCACGCCCGTGACCACCTCGATCCCAGCCTCACGCAATCGTTGCGCGCCCTCGCCGCTTGCGAAAGGTGAGGGATCTGCAGCGCCAATCACCACGCGCTTGATGCCGCTCTCAAGAATGATCTCGGTGCAGCTTGGCCCGAACACCCGTTGCGAGCGTCGCGCACAGGGCTCGAGCGTCACGATCATCGTGGCGCCACGCGCGGCATCTCCCGCTTCGCCCACCGCATTCGCCTCGGCATGGGGGCGGCCACCTGGCGCAGTGTGTCCTCGGCCCAGCATGATGGGCGGATCGACGCTATCATCCACCACAAGTGCGGCAACCGAGGGGTTCGGCCAGGTCCGACCCAGCCCACGCCGCGCCAACGCGATCGCGGCGCGCATCAGCGCTACATCATGGGGACGATGCATCAACCGCCATCCTCGGCGCTGCTGCTGCCGGTGGGTTCATCGCCGAGCTCGCGCAGGATCTGCCCGAATTCCTCGGCCGCATTGAAATTCTTGTAGACAGAGGCGAAACGCACATAAGCCACCTGATCGAGCCGGCGCAGCCGTTCCATCACCAAAGCGCCGATATCGTCACTGCCGACCTCGCCCTCCGATTGGCTTTCGAGTTCGCGCACAATGCCGTTGATCAGCCGCTCCACCCGCTCGCGCTCGATCGGACGCTTGCGTAGGGCGATCTCAATGGAGCGCGCGAGTTTTTCGCGGTCGAACGGCACGCGTCGGCCCGAGCGCTTCACAACCACCAGCTCTTTGAGCTGCACGCGCTCAAACGTCGTGAACCGCCCGCCGCAATCGGTGCAGACACGCCTGCGCCGGATCGCCGAGCCATCATCGGCCGGGCGGCTATCCTTCACCTGCGTATCGGCCGAGCCGCAATAGGGGCATTGCATGGGGGTGTTCCGAACAAAAAACCGGGCCGAAATCGGCCCGGGACATGCCTGTTGGAAAGAGACCAAAAGGTCAAGCTGGCTCCCGCGAAAAGCGGAAATGCGCCGCTTCAATAAATCGGGAAGCGGGCCGTGAGCGCGTGGACGCGGGTTTTCACCGCCGCTTCCAAAGCTGCGTTGCCTTCTTCGCCGTTTTTGGCGAGGCCTTCGACAACATCCGCGATCATGTTGCCCACCGCCTGAAACTCCGCAACACCAAAGCCCCGCGATGTCGCCGCCGGCGAGCCCAAACGGATGCCCGAGGTGACCATCGGCTTTTCAGGGTCAAACGGAATGCCGTTCTTGTTGCAGGTGATATGCGCGCGCCCGAGCGCCTTTTCCGCCGCAACGCCCGTGACCTTTTTGGGGCGGAGATCGACCAGCATCAGGTGATTATCCGTCCCACCCGAGCAGATCGCAAAGCCGCGAGACACAAGCGTTTCCGCGAGCGCCTTGGAGTTTGCCACAACCTGATGCGCGTAGGTCTTGAATTCGGGGCGAAGCGCCTCGCCGAACGCCACGGCTTTCGCAGCGATGACGTGCATCAGAGGGCCACCCTGCAAGCCGGGGAAAATCGCCGAGTTGAATTTTTTCGCGAGTTCCGGGTCATTCGTCAGGATGAGTCCGCCGCGTGGGCCGCGAAGCGTTTTGTGCGTCGTCGTTGTTGCGACATGCGCATGCGGGAACGGCGAGGGATGAGCACCACCCGCCACGAGACCCGCGAAATGCGCCATATCGACAAAGAAATACGCGCCAACCAAATCGGCAATGCGCCGGAAACCCTCGAAATCCCAAAGGCGCGAATAGCCCGAGCCGCCAGCGATGATCACCTTTGGCTTGTGCTCGAGGGCGAGGCGCTCGATTTCAGCCATGTCGATCAGGTTGGTCACGGGGTCCACGTTGTACGAAACCACATTGAACCACTTGCCGCTCATGTTCACCGAGGCACCATGCGTGAGGTGCCCGCCCGCCGCGAGGTTGAGGCCCATAAAGGTGTCGCCCGGCTTCATCAGCGCCATGAACACAGCCTGATTGGCCTGCGAGCCGGAATTCGGCTGCACATTCGCAAAACCGCAGCCAAAGAGCTGCTTCGCGCGCGAAATCGCGAGGTCCTCGGCGATATCCACGAACTGGCAGCCGCCATAATAGCGCCGGCCGGGATAGCCCTCGGCGTATTTGTTGGTGAGCACCGAGCCCTGCGCCTCGAGCACCGCCTTCGAGACGATATTCTCGGAGGCGATCAACTCGATCTCATCGCGCTGGCGGCCCAGCTCCAGTTGCACCGCGTTGGCGATTTCGGGATCGGCATCGGCGAGGCTAGCCGAGAAAAACGAATTCGAGCGGATGGGTGCGGTGGCGGCGGACATGGCGGCTCCTTTGCAGGGTCAAGCCGGGGCGAGAGACTCGTCCCCCGGCAGGCCGGTTCAGAAGCCGCGTTCTCTAAAGCGAACGAGTGCCGATCTCAAGTGTGATACTGACGCGCGGCGCGAAGGGCTGTTATGCGCCACATCAAACCACAAACGTCTCCACCGCTGCCTCATTCCAAACGATGCCGGAGCCGGGCCGATCATCAAGCACAGCACAACCGTTCTCGATCTTGAGCGGCTCGGCGAGAATAGGCGCTGCGATATCGAGATATTCCAGCATATCAGCGCCCGGTGTTGCGAGCAGCGCATGCGCCGACACCTCCGGGAAGATATGGGAAGAGACCGGGAGGCCCGCCGCGTCCGCCAAAGCCGCCGTGCGCTGCCATCCCGTGATGCCGCCGATTTTCATGAGGTCCGGCATCATCAGGTCCGTTGCACCAGCAGCGATGGATTTGGCGGCATCCTGCGGTCCCCACCAGTTCTCGCCGGCCTGCATCGGCGTGCGGGAAGCGCGGCGAATCTCGGCCTGCGAGGCGAAATCGGTCGCGAGCGTCGGCTCCTCGATCCAGGTCAGGCCGAGATCATCGAGTGTGGGCAATCGGCGCTTCGCCTCGGCCACCGAGAGCGACTGGTTGAAATCCACCATCAGCTTCGCCTTCGGCCCGATCACCTCGCGCACGGCGTGGATCGCAGCGAGATCCGTCTTGACGTCCGGCATGCCGATCTTGAACTTGAAGGCTTCAAAGCCCTGTTTTTGCAGCGCCGAGGCTTCACGCACGAGATTCTCTGCCGCCATGCCGCGCAAACTGGCATAGGCTGGCAACGGGCGGATATCCCCACCGATAAGCCGCGCGAGCGGCAACTCCGCCGCTTTCGCCAACGCATCCCAGAGGGCCATGTCGATGCCCGAGATCGCCATCAACACCAGCCCTTGAGCACCCAGCAGCCGGAAGCGTTTCGAAAGCATGTCGAAGAGTGTCGCCGGGGCCAAAGCCTGACCCTTGAGCAGGGCTTCCATGCCCACGACGAGATCGGCCACCGGCTTCAAGGCGAGAGGAGTGTAGGTGAAGAGATACGTGCGCCCGACGATGCCTGTGCTGGTTTCGATATCGATCAGCACCAGAGGGGCCACCGGCACATTGCCGCTCGCGGTTTCAACTGGCGGGTCGATCGGCACTCGGCACGTCCGCGCGCGGATGGACTGGATGGTTCCGATATCCCGCATAACGACCTCCCTGTCACAAAAAAACGGGCCCCGACTGGAGCCCGTGATGTGTTTCAGAGAATTGGTATACCAGCAAGTGCTGGTCACAAATGATCGAAAATTTGCATCACTCGGTCGGGCGATCGTCGCCGTCGCGCAGCGCCTGTGTCACCGCACCCGGGCCGACACCATCGCGGCCATAGATGTCATCGCGGAACTGGATCACGCCATCCGGCGTCGCCCAGGCCGTGATGTAGGTCCAATAGACCGGAATCGGCTCGCGCGGACGGGCATCAATGCGCTTGCCGGCACGGAATGCCTCATCGATCGTATCGCGTGTCCATTGCGGATTGTCCTGCAAAATCCAGTAGATATACTCGCGTACATTCTGAACACGCACACAGCCCGAGGAGACGAAGCGGTAATCGTCGCCGAAAATGCCCTTGGCGGGTGTGTCATGCATGTAGACGCCATGCGGGTTCGGGATATTGATGCGCACGAAGCCCAGCGAATTGTGTTCGCCGCCCGGATCCTGCCGGAACATGTAGCGCGTGGCTTCATCCGAATTCCAGTTGACGGTCGAGG
>JBOFZC010000251.1:0-4641 GCA_051654985.1 Rhabdaerophilum sp. | reverse complement strand
CGCTTTTTTGTTTGCGCCGAATCGCTCGGCTCGGCTAAGGCTCAAATCCCATGACGCGGTACATTTTCATCACCGGCGGCGTGGTCTCCTCGCTTGGCAAGGGTCTCGCTTCCGCAGCGCTCGGCGCTGTTTTGCAGGCTCGTGGATATAAGGTCCGGCTGCGCAAGCTGGACCCTTATCTCAATGTCGATCCCGGGACCATGAGCCCTTATCAGCACGGCGAAGTCTTCGTGACCGATGACGGCGCGGAGACTGACCTTGACCTCGGCCATTACGAGCGCTTCACCGGGCGTTCGGCGACGAAGGCCGACAATATCACCACGGGACGCATTTATCAGGAGATCATCGCTAAAGAGCGTCGCGGGGACTATCTCGGTGCGACCGTGCAGGTCATTCCGCATGTGACGGACGCCATCAAGAATTTCGTGCTGAACGGCAATGAGGGCTACGATTTCGTGCTCATCGAGGTCGGCGGCACGGTGGGTGATATCGAGGGCCTGCCATTCTTCGAGGCCGTGCGACAGCTGCGCAATGAATTGCCGATCGGCTATTCCTGCTACATCCACCTCACCTTGCTGCCGTATATTCCGAGTGCAGGCGAGCTGAAAACCAAGCCGACCCAGCATTCGGTGCAGGAACTGCGCTCGATCGGCATTCAACCCGATATCCTGCTCTGCCGTTGCGATCGGGAGATCCCCGAGAGCGAGCGCAAAAAGCTCGCCCTGTTCTGCAATGTCCGCCCCAGCGCAGTGATCGAAGCGCGCGACGTTGACCAGATCTACGCAGTCCCCTTAGCCTATCACGACGAAGGGCTGGATGGGGAGGTTCTCAGGGTTTTCGGGATGGATTCGCTCCCTGAGCCCGATCTTTCGCGCTGGCAGCGGATCGTTTCCACCGTGCGCAACCCCGAAGGCGAGGTCACGATCGCGATTGTCGGCAAATATACCGGCCTCAAGGATGCGTATAAATCGCTGATGGAGGCGCTGCATCACGGTGGCATCGCCAACCGGGTGAAGGTGAATTTCGACTGGATCGATTCAGAGATTTTCGAGCGCGAAGACGCGACCTCCTATCTCGAACATGTCCACGGCATTCTTGTTCCAGGAGGGTTTGGGCATCGCGGTGCTGAGGGGAAGATTCAAGCGGCAAGGTTCGCCCGTGAGCGAAACGTGCCGTATTTTGGTATCTGCTTCGGCATGCAGATGGCCGTGCTGGAAGCGGCGCGCAACCTTGTGGGACTTACTGGCGCATCCTCAACCGAATTTGGCGAATGCCCGCTACCGGTTGTCGGCATGATGACCGAATGGATGAACCGGGGACAGCTCGAGATACGCCAATCTGGCGGTGATCTCGGTGGCACGATGCGTCTTGGTGCCTATGAATCGAAGCTCGTCGCGAATTCTCGCATTGCTGGCATTTACGGCTCCAGCACCATCCATGAGCGCCATCGCCATCGCTATGAAGTTAACATGGCCTATCGCGAGCAGCTTGAAGCCAAGGGCCTGTTGTTCTCAGGCGTTTCGCCCGATGGCCTCTTGCCGGAAACCATCGAATATCCCGATCATCCCTGGTTCGTGGGCGTGCAATATCACCCCGAGCTGAAATCGCGGCCGTTTGAGCCGCACCCGCTTTTCGCGAGCTTCATCGCGGCGGCGGTGGAACAGAGCCGGCTGGTGTAGCACTTTCCTTCTCGGTGCAGCTGATGCAGGATCGCTGGAGCTGAGTGGGGGAGACGCCATGTTCGAGATCGAGGGACGGATGCTCGGAGGATATTTCGGCGGTTTGCCGCATTTCGTCCTCTATTTCATCGTAGCAGCGGCCATCTTGGCGATCTTCGTGATCGTCTATATCCGGCTCACGGCGCATGAAGAATTCGCGCTGATCCGCAACGGGAATACGTCTGCGGCAGCGGCGCTTGGCGGCACGATGGTTGGCTTCGTGCTTCCACTTTCGAAAGCGGTGGCGCAGGCGTCTTCCATTCCCGATCTGCTGATCTGGGGTTTTGCCGCTTTGATCGTGCAAAGCTTGGCCTATCTCATCTGTCGCTGGCTGGTGCCGGGTCTTTCCGAAAAGATCGACACCGGCAACCTCGCCGCTGGCCTGATGGTTGGCGCCGTGGGGATTTCTGCCGGCCTCCTCAATGCCGCCTCGATGAGCCTGTAAGGGAGCGCGGAATGAAACGCTCCTCCATGATCCTGCTCGGTGCGACCGGCATCCTAATTGCCGGGGCCTGGCTCGGCCGCTCGACCGGCCCGCTCGGCCATGATGACAAGGCCAATGTCTATGAGGATATCAACGCCTGCATTTCAGCGAATGTGCTGACACGCGACCAATGCGAGGCTGAATTTGCGGCTGCGCGCGAGCGCCATCTTGCGGAGGCGCCACGCTTTTCGAGCGCCCAGACTTGCGAGTCTCAATATGGCTCCGGCCAATGCCAACCGGCAACGATTGGCGGAACGAGCTATTTCCTCCCGGTCATGGCCGGGATGTTGGTGGCTCAAAGGCTGATGAATCAGCGCCAGGGACAAGCGCTTTTGCCGCCTTTGCGCTCGCAGCAGGCCTGCGCGCCGGGCTTCACGCCAGCCACGCAACCGGGTTGCGTCGTTCAGCGCACAGGCTCGACTTCGAGCACCGGGGGCGCGGGCTGGCGCTCCTATTCCACCTCCAGCGGCGCAGCTGTGAGCCGCAATACATCAGGCCCAAGCACGGTGACCGTGCCGCGTTCCACCACAGCCCCGCGCTCAACTTCTGGCCCTTCGACAAGCCCATCCTCATCGGGCATTTCGCGTGGCGGCTTCGGATCGACGGCGCGCTCGACCTCGTCTTCCTCGTCGAGCTGACGATGCGCCGCATCAGCCTTCCCGAGCGACCGGATTGGCGCGCCACCGCCGAGCGGATGGGGTTCACGTTTCACACCGCCGAGGGTGAGACATACTGGGACGAGAGCGCGGCCTTCGCCTTCTCGCTGCGAGAGATCGAGGACGACATCGAGGCGCCTTGCACCGAACTCGAAGAGATGTGCCTGGCTTTTGCTGGAGAGGCCGTCACAAGCGAGGCGATCTTGAATTCGCTCGGTATCCCACGGGATTTCTGGGGCGCTATCCATGAGAGCTGGTCGCGCGGCGACCGCAATCTCTATGGCCGATTCGATTTCGCCTATGACGGCAAGGGTCCGGCGAAGCTCCTGGAATACAACGCCGATACACCCACGGCCTTGTTTGAAACTGGAGTATTTCAATGGGTCTGGCTCGAAGAGCAGATGGCGCGCGGTGGATTGCCGGCCGGCTCCGACCAATACAATTCGGTGCATGAGAAACTTGTGGAGGCCTTCCGCAATCTGCGCGGCGGACCCGGCTACCGGCTGCATCTCAGCTGCGCGCGCGACAGCGCAGAGGATCGCGGCACGGTGCAATATCTGCAAGAATGCGCGACCGCCGCCGGTGTCGCAACCTCGTTCCTCTACATGGACGAGATCGGCCGCGCCCGAGACGGCACCTTTGTCGATACAGCGAATGGCGAGATTGATGTGCTGTTCAAACTCTACCCGTGGGAATGGATGTTCGCGGAGGAGTTCGGGAAGACCGTGATCGGCAGCCGCACTCAGTTTATCGAACCGATCTGGAAATCGCTGCTTTCCACCAAAGCCCTGCTGCCGCATCTGTGGCGCATGGCACCCGGGCATCCGAACCTGCTTCCAGCCTATTTTGAGGGGCAGGAGCAAGCCGATCTCGGCGCGGATTATATCGAAAAGCCGATCCATTCGCGCGAAGGCGCCAATATCCGGCTCGTGAAAGCGGGGCAAACTTTAGTCGAAACCGATGGCCCCTATACAGGGCCAATCGTGCGCCAGAAAACGGTGACCATCCCGGATTTTGGGGGAGGGCATGTGGTGATCGGCGCATGGATGGTCGCGAGCGAACCCGCGGGCATGCTCGTGCGCGAGGACAAGAACCCGATTACGGGAAATCTCGCGCGCTTCGTGCCACATTTTATCGAGCCGTGACAGCGCCGCTTGGCTCGGCTAAACCGCATGCCTTGTTTCGCAAGGACTGCACGCCATGCCCGCCCGCGCTATCGATCATCTCGTTCTCGGCACAACCGATCTCGACGCGCTCGCGGGCGTGTTCGAGGCGCTTGGCTTTCGTGTTGGCGCGCGCAATCGCCATCCCTGGGGCACTGAGAACCGGATTATCCAGTTTTCGGATCAGGCCTTCTTAGAGCTGATTTCAGTGGGTGCAGGGGCGGAAATTCCGCCGCATCAAACAGGGCATTTCTCGTTCGGTGCCTTCGTGCGCGATCAAATCGGGCGCGCACCCGGTCTTTCTATGCTCGTGCTCAAATCCGATGATGCGAAAGCGGATGCGGTGCATTTCGCACAAGAGGGCTTCGGGGCTTTTGCGCCGTTCCATTTCGGCCGGAAAGGCAAAAAGCCGGATGGATCGGAAACCGAGGTTGCGTTCACGCTCGCCTTTGCGCAAGAGCCGTCCATGCCCGATTGCGGCTTCTTCACCTGCCAGCAGCATTTTCCGGATGCCTTTTGGGCGAGCGCCATGCAGCAGCATGCCAATGGTTCGACCGGGATTTCGCGCGTGACGATCGTTGCGGAAAACCCGTCCGATCATCACATTTTTCTCTCCGCCT
>JBOFZC010000250.1:0-1862 GCA_051654985.1 Rhabdaerophilum sp. | reverse complement strand
ATCGCGCTTGACAGGGCAGGGGCGCTTCCTTAAGCGAACCACTCTCGCGTCGCCCCTTGAGGGTGATGCGGAAAAGCGCGGGCGTAGCTCAGTCGGTTAGAGTGCCGGCCTGTCACGCCGGAGGTCGCGGGTTCGAGCCCCGTCGCCCGCGCCATTTTGCCCCTTCCATGCAAAGGGGGCAGTTTCTGATCCATCCCTCAAACGGCACCGCTCTGGCGGTGGGGATATGTCATGACTGCTTCCTCCAGGGGTTTTTTGCTCGGCTTGTTCGGCGTTGCCATGTTCGCGGTCTCCGTGCCGGCGACAAAGCTCGCGACAGCTGTGCCCGGTTTTGACGGGCTGCCGCCGGTTTTCATCGCGATCGGGCGTGCTGCCGTCGCCGGCATACTCTCCATTGTCTACCTCTGGGCGGTGCGTGCGCCCTGGCCGACACGCGAACAGGCTTGGCGCCTTGTTCTGGCTGGCCTTGGGATTGTCATCGGCTTTCCGCTCTTTTCCGGGCTTGCCGTGCAATATGTCGAAGCGATCCATGCGGCGGTTATTACCGGCGCTTTGCCGCTCGCGACCGCTGCACTCACGGCCCTATGGATGCGCGAAAGGGCTTCATCCGCCTTCTGGGTCATGGCCGTGCTGGGATTCGCGCTGGTGATCCTTTTCGCCTGGCTCTCAACCGAGCCGGGTGCGAAGGGCGGAATTGGCCTTGGCGATATCCTGATGCTGCTCTCGGTCCTCTCGGCCGGCAGCGGCTATGTGCTTGGGGCGCGCCTGAGCCGGGAGATGAAGCCCGAACACGTGATCTCCTGGATTCTCGTGCTCTTTTTGCCGTTTTCCACGGCGGTTGGCCTCTGGACGTTTCCGGCAGGACCGGTCGCGCCGGTGGCCTGGGCGGGCTTCGCCTATGTCTCGGTGTTCTCGATGTGGCTTGGCTTCTTCGCGTGGTATCGAGGCTTGGCCACCGATCCGATGCGCGTCAGCCAGGCGCAATTGGTGCAGCCCTTTCTCTCGATGCTCGTCGCGGTGCCGCTCTTGGGCGAGCGAATCACGCCGATGGCGGTGTTGTTTTGTCTCGCCATCGTCGCGACCGTCGCAATCAGCCGAAAACTGCGCTGAGACTACTCAGTTCGCCTTCGCCCATTCCTCGGTGCCAACCGTGGTTTCGTTGGTGTAGTTCCACACCGCCTCGTAGCCGCCGCCATCCTTGGCAACCAGCAAGAAGACACCGCTCGAACCCTGCGCTGAGAAATTCGCAGCGATCACCTTGGCATCCCCGATTCCCGAGGCGTTCCAGGTCTGGCCACCGATGCGCCAGACAATGCGCCACGTGCTCTCGCCGGTCTGTGTGAGCTGTGCCGTGCCGGAATAGGCGGCCTTCGAGCGCGCATCGACACCCTTGATGCGATATTGCCCCGGCCCCTGGGCTGAGGCGACGACAGGGAAAAGAAATGCCGCAGCGGCGGCAGCAATCAAAGAACGGCGGAGCATCTTTCGACCTTTCTGTCTTGGTCATCGAGGGCTGGCGAATCGGCAGGCGAGGCATTCTCTAGCCGGAAGCCAAGACCGGCAAGGTCAGCAGGGTTATGCCATGCATCGCTGCGACCTTCGTCCAAAAACCACCAAACTTTAGCGCATGCGACGCGCCTCACCCTTGCGCGCGGGCGAAGGCTCCGTTAAGCCGAGACGCATCATGCAGACCTTGCTTCTCGACTACCTTCCGCTGGTGATTTTTATCGGCATTTCGCTGGTCATCGGGCTCGCCCTTTTGATCGCGCCGTTTGCTGTCGCCTATCAAAACCCGGATCCCGAGAAGCTCTCGGCCTATGAGTGCGGTTTCAACGCCTTCGACGACGCGCGCATGAAGTTTG
>JBOFZC010000249.1:0-32169 GCA_051654985.1 Rhabdaerophilum sp. | reverse complement strand
CGATGCAGGATGTCTACCGCGTTCTCGCGCGGCTGATGAACACCGATCTCACTGTGCTGATCACGGGTGAGAGTGGCACGGGCAAAGAGCTCGTCGCGCGTGCGCTCCATGATTTTGGGCGGCGTCGCAAAGGACCTTTTGTTGCAATCAATATGGCCGCAATCCCGCGCGATCTGATTGAAAGCGAGCTTTTCGGCCATGAGAAGGGCGCGTTCACCGGTGCGAACCAACGCAGTCAGGGCCGTTTCGAACAGGCCGAAAGCGGCACGCTTTTCTTGGACGAAATCGGCGACATGCCGATGGAGGCGCAGACGCGCCTGCTGCGCGTGCTCCAGCAGGGTGAATACATGACCGTCGGCGGCCGCACGCCGATCAAAACGGATGTGCGCATTGTTGCCGCCACCAACAAGGATCTCGTGGGGTTGATCGAGAAGGGTCTTTTCCGCGAGGACCTCTATTACCGCCTTTCTGTGGTGCCGATCCGGCTTCCGCCTTTGCGCGAGCGTCTTGGCGACGTTCCGGATCTCGTGCGGCACTTTCTCGCGCTCGCCGAGGGCGAAGGTCTGCCGCGCAAATCGGTGGACGCAGCCGGCATGGAGCGCCTCAAGCGTCATGATTGGCCAGGCAATATCCGGGAACTCGAAAATCTCGTGCGCCGCCTCGCAGCGCTTCATCCTGATGATGTGATTAATGCTTCCGCTATCGAGAGCGAACTCTCCGTCGTGCGTCGCTCAAGCCCGCGGATTGTCGAGCCGAAAGCGATGGAAGCGCAAGCCCTTCCGCAAATCGAGGGGTTCGAGGCCTATCTGCGCAATTATCTAAAAACGTATTTCGCGCGTTTTGGCGACGACCTGCCGCCGCCCGGAATCTATGAGCGTCTGCTCGTCGAATTCGAGCGCCCGCTTGTCGCAGCGGCCCTTGCCGCAACCAATGGCAACCAGGTGAGGGCGGCCGATCTCCTCGGCCTCAACCGCAACACTTTGCGCAAGAAAATCCGCGAGCTCGGGATACGCATGACCAGCGCGGTGGGCTAGGGCAGACCTGTTCAGCACCTTGATCTCAATGCTGGTGGAAGCTCCTTTCAAAATGGATTCCCGCTCGACGCTGAAGCGTCGTCGGGAATGACAGGAGTGCGTGTCATTCCCGGCGGGGCGCAGCCCCGGACGGGAATCCACCTTTCCAGGAGCGAAGCCTGCTTCGAACTTCCATTGTAACGCAGAGCTGCGCGGGCAAGCCCGTCGGGCTGGCCGCAACTTTGTCGCAATTCAACAACAGTGTTGCGCGTTTCCATCAATCGGGCCTATTCCCGATGGGATCAAGCTTGTCCGATTCCCCTTGGGCAGGTCGGGACCGGAGAGAAGCGTGAACGACGCAAATTCCAGATCGAACGAAAAAGCTGAGGGCAGTATCCCTCCGCTTGCGCTCGAACAGGACGCCCCCGATTCCGGTATCAACAGCGAGTTGCCTGCGAGCTCCGATCTGACCAGTGGGTTTGCAGGCCCGATCGTTGTGTCCTTGGCTTTCATTTCAGCCATCCTGACATTCCTGGTGCTGATGGGGGCGCTGGGCGTTTCCCCGCGTGAGCCGACAGCTTTGGTCTTGCTCGGCTTCAATGGCGTGCTGATCCTTGCGCTGTTGTTCTTCGTGCTCCGGCATGTCTTTCGGCTGGCGCGCGAAAATCGGGCGGGCGTCACCGGGGCGCGGCTACAACGGCGCGTAGTTGGGCTTTTCAGCCTTGTTGCGGCCGTGCCGACAGCTCTTGTCGCGAGTGCCGGGTTGTTCGCGCTCGATCGCGGCCTGACTCCGTGGTTTGCAGGCGACCTGAGAACCCTTGTGACGAATTCTGAGGCGATTGCGCAGAATTTCCAGCAGCAGCTCTGCCAGAATCTAGGGCGCGAGTTGCGCCTTTTCGCGTTGGATCTTGATCGCGCGAATACCGGCGGCTTTTTCTTTGGCAACCCTGAGGGCATCCAGCAATTCCTGAACAATCGCGCCACGGCGCTCGGATTTCCGCGCGCTGAGGTTTTTAAGCCCGACGGCACCATGCTGCTCCGGGCCGAAGTTCCTCATCGCGCTTTCACGCCGCCCGTGCCTTTGCCGGAGGATTTTCAGTTCGCCGCAACGGAGGAGCTCCCTTGCCTTTTCTCGCGAGAGGCCATGGGAGGGTTGATCGCACTCAAGACTTTTGGAACAGAGACCTATTTGCTCGTCTCTCGCGGCGTGGACCCGCGCGCGCTCGAATTTCCCGTCGTAGCCAAGGCGGGTGTGCAGCAATATCAAACGCTCGAAGAAAGCCGCAACGCGACCCAACTTGGCATCGCGCTGGTTTTTGCGCTGATCACGCTGGTCTCACTGCTCGGCGCGGTGCTGCTGGGCCTGGGCTATGCGGCCCGCCTTGTTGACCCCGTGCGCCGACTCATGATGGCGACCGATCAGGTCTCGGCCGGCAATCTCTACGTTCAGGTTCCCGTGGCAAAAATGGGCGAGGATCTCGGCCAACTCGGCTCGACGTTCAACAACATGACCTCGGCCTTGCGTGAGCAGCATAATTCGCTTTCTGCCGCGAATGAATTGATCGATCAACGTCGCCGCTTCATGGAAGCGATGCTTTCCGGGATTCCGGCTGGCGTGCTCGGCCTTGATGAAGAGGGGCGCGTGAGCCTCATCAACCCCACGGCGCGCCAGATTCTTGGGCTGGGCAAAACGGACCCGACCAGCAAGCTTGCGGCTGAACTGGTGCCCGAAATCGGTTCCATCATGGAAGAGGCGCGCGCCAATCCACAACGGCTGATACAGCGCGATTTCCCGCTGATGCGCCGTGGTGTTGAGCGTATTCTCGCGGTGCGCGCCACAGGCGATGCATCCGGTGGGCTGATCGTGACGCTCGATGACATTACCAATCTCATTACAGCCCAACGTTCCGCGGCCTGGGCCGATGTTGCACGACGCATCGCGCACGAAATCAAAAACCCGCTGACGCCGATCCAGCTCTCCGCTGAGCGCATCAAGCGCAAATTCGGCAAGGTGATCACCGAAGATAAGGCTGTTTTCGACCAATGCACCGATACGATCGTGCGGCAGGTGGAAGATATTAAACGCATGGTCGATGAATTCTCGTCCTTCGCGCGCATGCCAAAACCGCAGCCCGTGGAGGATGATCTCGTCGCTGTCATGCGCGAAGTGATCTTCATGATGCGGGTCGGCAATCCCACTGTCAGTTTTGAGGAAAACCTGCCAATGGCGCCGGCCTTGGCCTTGATCGATCGTCGCCTCATCGCGCAAGGCGTTCAAAACCTGATCAAGAACGCCTGCGAGGCGATTGCCGAGAGCCCAGCCGGAGAGGCAGGGCAGGGGCGTGTGATATTGACGATCGAGGATATGGGTGAAGCCGGAACGCGGCTCGATATTCTCGATAACGGCAAGGGTTTTCCCAAAGAAGACCGCCAGAAACTGCTCGAGCCCTATGTCACCACGCGCGAAGGTGGCACCGGCCTCGGCCTGCCGATTGTCGCGAAGATTTTCGAGGATCACGGCGGCACGTTGCACTTGCTTGACCCGCCGCCTGACGCCGATGGTTCAATTCCACCCGGCGCACTGGTCCGAATCCTGCTGCCCGCACTGATGCGTGACAACGCTTCGCGTGAGCTTTCCAAAACAACCGCTTCTGAAGGATAAAAGCCATGTCGAGCGACATTCTGATTGTCGATGATGAAGCCGATATCCGCGAACTCGTGGCCGGCATTCTCGACGACGAGGGTTATCGCACCCGCACCGCACGCTCCTCGGACGATGCACTCTCGCAAATCGAGCAGCGCCGTCCGCATCTGATTTTCCTGGATATCTGGTTGCAGGGCAGCCGGCTCGACGGGCTGCAATTGCTCGAGGCGATCAAGGAATTGCACCCGGAAATCCCGATCGTGATGATTTCGGGACATGGCAATATCGAAACCGCCGTCGCTGCGATCAAAAAGGGCGCATACGATTTCATTGAGAAGCCTTTCAAGGCTGATCGCCTGGTGCTCGTGGCCGAACGGGCGCTCGAGGCCCAGGCCCTGAAGCGCGAGATCCGTGATCTCAAGGCGCGTTCCGGAGAGCCCGACCGAATGATCGGGCAAGCGGGCGCGCTTTCGCAGCTACGCCAGCAGATCGAACGCGTTTCGCCGACCAATGCACGCATTCTGATTGCCGGCCCCTCGGGCTCAGGGAAAGAACTCACGGCCCGCACCATTCACGCACTCTCGGCGCGCGCCAACGGCCCGTTCGTTGTGATCAATGCGGCAACCATCACGCCGGAGCGTATGGAGGAAGCTCTTTTCGGCATCGAGGCTGCGAAGGGCAAGTCGCGGCGGATGGGTGCGCTCGAGGAGGCGCATGGCGGCGTGCTCTTTATCGATGAAGTCGCGGATATGCCGCGCGAAACGCAAGGGAAAATCTTGCGCGTGCTTGTTGACCAGAATTTCCAACGTGTTGGTGGCTCAACACGTGTCGCCGTTGATGTCCGTATCATCGCTTCAACAGCGCGCGATCTGCCAGCGGAAATCGTGGCGGGCACCTTTCGTGAAGATCTCTATCACCGCCTCAATGTGGTGCCGATCCGAGTGCCGGCGCTCGCCGAGCGGCGGGAAGATATTCCCATGCTGATCGAGCATTTCATGCAGCAGATCGCGCTGTCTTCGGGCCTACCGAAGCGCACCATCGCGGCGGATGCCATGGCTGTGCTCCAAACGCATGATTGGCCAGGCAATATCCGCCAGTTGCGCAACAACGTCGAGCGGCTGATGATCCTCGCAGCGGGGGATCCCAACCAGGAAGTCACGGCCGATATGCTCCCGCAGGATGTCGGCGCGTCGCTACCCCCCATGCCGAATGGAGCAGGCGCGGAGAAGCTTCTGGCCCTCGCTTTGCGAGAGGCTCGTGAAATTTTCGAACGCGAATACCTGATTGCTCAGATCAATCGTTTCGGAGGCAATATTTCGCGCACAGCTGAATTCGTCGGCATGGAACGTTCGGCTTTGCACAGAAAGCTGAAATCACTTGGTGTTTGAATGGCTTAAACAATAACTCTAATGTCTCATCGCAATGCAGCATGTCACTTGCTTCCCGTGGCTTGGCTACCTATGATCCGGCCATCATCGTCAAGAGGGCCCCGCAAATGTGTGTGGGCCCCGGTTCCCTAGGGGAGAGTGGGAACGCGGTGCAATGAGGTTTAAGAAATGGCGACAGAACGCACGCTGAGCCTACAAGACAATTTTCTCAATCACGTCCGGAAAAACAAGGTTGCAGTGACTATTTTCCTCGTCAACGGGGTAAAATTGCAAGGGGCAGTCACCTGGTTTGACAATTTCTGCGTGCTGCTGAAGCGGGACGGAGTTTCCCAGCTCGTTTACAAGCACGCGATTTCGACAATCATGCCAGTCACGCCGATCCATCTTCCCGGCGCGAATGACGACGAATGATTCTCCAGCGCGCCCCCGCCTGAGCCGGGAAAAACACATTGGCGCAAGAGCCTGACAACGACAACGTCGATACCCTGCCGGCAGCTGCCGGCAGCATCCGTATGTCTCGCGGCAAGGCGATTTTCGAGCCCGAAAAGGCAATCGCCAATGCCACGCGCACATTGGTGGTCGGGCCATATTCCACCCGTCCTGCGCAGGGTGGCCACGCGACGCCGTCACTGCGCAGTCCCGAGGCAAGGCTGGAAGAGGCCATCGGCCTTACACAGGCTATCGATCTTTCGATCATCGGGGCTGACATTGTGCCTCTGCGCATGCACCGCCCCGCGACGTATATCGGCGGCGGCAAGGTCGATGAGATCGCCAAGCGCATTGTGGCCGAGGAAATCGGCCTGGTGATGATGGATTGCGCGCTCTCGCCGGTGCAGCAGCGCAATCTCGAACAGGCTTTCAAGGCCAAGGTGATTGACCGCACGGGGCTCATTCTCGAGATTTTCGGTCGCAGAGCCTCCACGAAGGAAGGGCGCTTGCAGGTCGAGCTCGCGCATCTCGCGTATCAGAAGTCCCGCCTTGTGCGCTCTTGGACCCATCTGGAACGTCAGCGTGGTGGCTTCGGCTTTCTTGGTGGCCCTGGCGAAACACAGATCGAAACCGACCGCCGCCTCATTCAGGAACGCATGAGCCGCATCGAGCGCGACCTTGAGGAGGTGAAGCGCACGCGCGGCCTGCATCGCAAAAGCCGTGATAAAGTGCCTTATCCCACGGTCGCGCTTGTGGGCTATACGAACGCCGGAAAATCAAGCCTTTTCAATCGCCTCACGCGCGCCGAAGTGCTCGCGAAAGACATGCTTTTTGCTACGCTTGATCCCACGACGCGGGGAGTCGAGCTGCCCCATGGGCTCAAAATCGTGCTCTCCGATACGGTCGGCTTCATTTCGGATCTGCCGACGCAGCTTGTGGCGGCCTTTCGCGCCACGCTCGAGGACGTTATCCAGGCGCGTGTCATTTTGCATGTGCGCGACATCGCAAACCCGGATTCGGAAGCACAGGATGAAGATGTGCGCCAGGTTCTCACCGATCTCGGCATCGGCCCAACCGGTGAAGCTCGCATCATCGAAGTGTGGAACAAGGCTGACCTTCTCAGCCCAGGGGAACGCAAAAGGCTGTCCGAAATCAGCCAAAGGCGGCTCGCTGGCGAGCCTCAACGCGCGCCGATCCTCGTCTCAGCAATCACCGGCGAGGGGATCGAGACGTTGCTCGCCGCGATCGAAACCCGCCTTGCCGAGGGCCGGGAAACCCTTGCCGTCACCATTCCAGGCAATGACGGCGAAGGGCTCGCATGGCTTTATCGCGAGGCAGAAGTGCTGTCGCGTCGCGAGCGCAAAGATGGCAGCCTACGGCTCGACTTGCGCGCCAATGCCGATGTGATCGACCGGATTCGCGAGCGGTTCGCAAAAAAGCGCTGATCCCAAGCGGTTATTCCGCGTTTTTTGCCGCTACCCAAAGCTTTTCCATGTCCTCAAGGCTGGCTTCGGCCAGATTTCGCCCTTGTGCGGCCAGAGCCATTTCGATCGCACCGAAACGCCGTGTAAATTTCTCGTTGGCGGATGCCAAGGCCTTCTCTGGATCAACCTTGGCATGCCGCGCAAGATTGACGAGCGCGAAGAGCAGATCGCCGATTTCCTCTTCGATCTCCGCCTGTTGACCCTCCTGGATTGCGGCGCGGACCTCGCGGGCTTCTTCCTCAATCTTGTCAAGAACGAGCAGCGCATCGTTCCAGTCGAAGCCGACGGTCGACGCTTTTTCCTGCAGTTTTACAGCGCGCGAAAAGGCGGGCAGGGCGGCTTTCACCGATCCAAGCAAGCCTTTCGGCGTATCATCGGGCAGGCCCGCAGCAGCCCTCGCGGCGGCACGCTCAGCTTTCTCCTCGGCCTTGATTGCATCCCAGAGATGCTTCACTGCTCCCGGATTTTCCACCTCGCGGCTCCCAAAAACATGGGGATGCCGCCGCACAAGTTTGGTGTTGATCGCTTCGACGACATCTGGAAACGCAAAGTGCCCAGCCTCCTCGGCCATGCGGGCGTGATAGACCACTTGCAACAGCAGATCGCCCAACTCTTCCCTGAGATCGACCATATCGCCACGCTTGATCGCATCCGCGACCTCGTAAGCCTCCTCGATCGTAAACGGTGCGATCTTCGCGAAATTCTGGACAATATCCCAAGGGCAGCCAGTCTCGGGATGGCGCAAGGCGGCCATGATGTCGATGAGCCGGGCGAGGCCATCGTGGGGCAGGGCGGCGAAAGCATTCATCGGCTTATCCATGCGCTTCCATCACCACGCCGCGCGGTAGATCGCGAGCGCATCCGCCTCGCCGATCGGACGCGGATTGTTTACGAGCAAGCGGGTCTGTTTCATGGCATCGCGGGCGAGCATGGGCAGATCTTCCGCCGCGATTCCGACTTCGCGCAGGCGTTGCGGGAGCTTCAACTCGGTCGAGAGTTTCTGGAGGGCGTCAGCAAAGGCAAGACCACGTTCCGGCGGGGGCAGGCGACTCAATGACGGGAAGGCATCGCTCGCGATTTCCGCGTAAACATGGCTGGCTTGACTCATATTGAAGCGCAGGACATGCGGCAAAACCAGTGCATTCGAAAGCCCGTGAGGCACATGAAAATGCGCACCCACGGGGTATGCCAGGGCATGTACTGCCGCCACAGGTGAATTCGCGAAGGCTTGACCCGCAAGCATGGCACCAATCAGCATCGTCTCGCGCGCGGTGAGGTTTGCGCCATCTTGACACGCCACGCGAATGGAGCCGCCGAGCATCCGTAAGGCCTCGCGCGCGAGGTTGCGCGAAATCGGGTTGTTGTTGGGTGACGCAGAGGCATAGGCCTCGATGGCGTGGACCATCGCGTCGATGCCTGTGGCAGCAGTGACATTCGGCGGCAGGCCAAGCGTGAGTTCAGCATCGAGAATGGCGAGGTCGGGCAGGAGTAGGGGGCTGA
The DNA here is from genome assembly GCA_051654985.1 of Rhabdaerophilum sp. Taxonomy (GTDB): domain Bacteria; phylum Pseudomonadota; class Alphaproteobacteria; order Rhizobiales; family Beijerinckiaceae; genus Rhabdaerophilum. Next base: position 23,711 of record JBOFZC010000249.1, on the reverse strand, counting down.
CAATGCCCTTTTTCTCGGTCTCGCCGGTCGTAAGAATGGCAATCGGGGTCACTTCCGAACCTGTGCCTGCTGTGGTGGGAACCAAAGCCAGCGGAAGGCGTGGTCCTCTCGCATTCCCCACACCATAGGCTTCAGCGAGGCTCTCAGCGGAACCCGCGAGCAGAGCGACGGCTTTCGCAACGTCCATTGGCGAGCCGCCGCCAAAGCCGAGAACACCCGTGGCTCGATGCGCGCGCGCCGCTACTAGCGCCGCCAAAACCTCGGCCTCAGGCGGATCGGCGGAGACCTGGTCATACACTTCAACCGCGAGGTCGTGAGCAGCCAAACCCGCCAGCATGGGCTCAAGCAACCCGCTGGCTCGCAATCCTGTGTCGGTGACCATCAAGATGCGCGGGCCAAGCGCGGCACCTAGCCGTTCAGAGCCGTTTCGGCTGGCCCCCATTCCGATCAACAGAGCAGGCGTGGTGTTGAAGCTGAACATGGCCGCCATCATCCTTCCGCCAACAACGGTGCTCACGATAGGGCTGCAATGGCGAAGCGAGAAGAGGGCGAACAGAAATGGCAGTTGATGGCCGCAGAAAGAGATCCGGGTATGGTTTCAAAGACCCAATATTTAATTCGCATAAGACATATTATGGAACTTTTCTTTGTGGCAATATCCCGTTCCTGGCCTGCGCTCCGGCCTCAACGGCCTAGAACGCAAAAGCGAAGCGACCACAGCATTCTCTCTATTTTTCAATTTGATATACGAATATCCTGATCTTCGATCACAACCATCCCGTCATAGGCCGGCACGATATGCGCGGCGGTCTCGCGCATCACACGGCGATAGTCGAGATCGGTGTGCAGATTGGTCAGAACAGCCTTTTCCGGCTTCATCCGCTCGATCCACTCCAAGGCTTCGGACAGCGAGAAATGCGACGGATGCGGCGTGTCGCGCAAGGCGTCAATAATCCAGCAACCGAGCCCTTCGAGATGCTTCAGGCTCGATGCGGGAATGGCGCTGACATCGGGCATGTAGGCGATCTGCCCAACGCGAAACCCGAGGCATGGCAGGCTGCCATGTTCCACCTCGATTGGCAGTAAAGTGATGGGTCCACCGGCACCATCGATGGTCAGTGGCTCGGAGACATCCATGATGTGTCCGGTGAGGATCGGCGGGTATTCGCTCCCAACCGGCGTCGAGAAACAATACCCGAACCGCGCCTGTAACAGCTCCATCGTGCGCACATCGGCATAAACCGGCACACGACGACGATTGGCGATGAAAATCGGCCGGAGATCATCAATGCCATGCGTATGATCCGCATGTTCGTGCGTGAAAATCACGGCATCAAGATGCGAAATCCCCGCATCAATCAGCTGCTCGCGCAAGTCAGGCGATGTATCGATCAGCACCTGTGTGCGGCCAGCCTCTCCCATGCGCTCGACCAGAATCGAACATCGGCGACGCCGGTTGCGCGACTCTGAAGGGTCGCATTTGCCCCAGCCCTGGGCGACCCGTGGCACACCGCCCGAAGAACCACAGCCAAGGATAGTGACCTTCAGACTCATGCTGCCTGCGCGGATTGTTTGGGGAGCTTGTTGAAGACACGCTCTGTATTCGCCTCAAGAATGGGCGCAAGCGCCTCAAGGCTCATGCCTTTGACCTCGGCCAGTACGGCAGCCGTATGCGAAGTGAATGCTGGCTCGTTGGTTCTTCCCCGGTGCGGCACTGGCGCGAGATACGGCGCATCGGTTTCGACCAGCAGACGCTCGAGTGGCACTTCGGCCGCGATTTCACGGATTTCAACCGAATTCTTGAAGGTGAGAATGCCGGAAAAGGACACGTAAAGCCCCAGCTTGACTCCGATGCGCGCAAGCTCTGCACCTGAAGAAAAGCAATGAAGAATGGCAGAGAACGCGCCCTTCCCCATTTCATCATCGAGAATGGCAATCATGTCTTCATCCGCAGCACGGGCATGGATCACGAGCGGCAGGCCTGTGATGCGCGCCGCTGCGATCTGCAACCGGAAAGACGTCGCCTGCTGATCACGCGGGGATTTGTCGTAATGGTAGTCGAGCCCGGCTTCGCCAATCGCGACACATTTTGGATGCTGGCTCAGGCGAACAATCTCGTCGAGAGTTACCTCGGGCTCTTCGGCCGCATTGTGCGGATGCGTGCCGATCGAGAAAAAGACATTCGCAAAACGCTCGGCAAGCGCTTGATAGCTGGCCACTTTCTTCACACGCGTCGCGATCGTGACCATGCGATGCACGCCAGCCGCTTGGGCGCGCGCGATGACGCTCTCAAGATCCTCGGCGAAATCAGGAAAATCGAGATGGCAATGCGTGTCGGTGATCAGCGGCGGGGTCATTCACGCCCCCTGCCCGGCTTCCGGCTCGACATAGCGCGGGAAAATCCCCTTGGGCTCGGGAAGCTCTATGCCCGGCTGGAGTGGATGCGCGTTGTCTGCAAAGGCGAAACTGCACGCATCTGCCCTGACCGATAGAAGATCCAGCAGCTTTTCACCGGCATCCGGCATGACCGGCTGGATCAGGAGGCCGATCACGCGCAGAACCTCTGCCGTGACATAGAGCACGGTGGCCATGCGCGCGGGATCGGTCTTTTTCAGTGCCCAGGGTGCTTGAGACGCGAAATAGCGGTTGGTCTCCGCCACTACCCGCCAGATCGCGTTCAGCGCGAGATGGAGTTGGAAATCCGCCATTGCCACGCGGCATTCGCCCAGCAGCCCATAGGCCTGCGCCAGAATGGCCTCATCCTCGGGCGAGAACGCGTCCGGCTTGGGCACTTTCGCGTCGCAGTTCTTGTTGACCATCGAGAGCGAGCGCTGCGCGAGATTGCCGAGATCATTGGCGAGATCAGCGTTCAAGCGCCCGACAATCGCCTCATGGCTATAGCTACCATCCTGCCCGAAAGGCACTTCGCGCAGAAAGAAATAGCGCAGAGGGTCGCGCCCATATTGCTGAGCCATCTCAATAGGATCGAGCACATTGCCGAGAGATTTCGACATCTTCTCACCGCGATTGGTGAGGAATCCATGCCCGAACACGCGTTTGGGCAGCGCCAATCCAGCACTCATCAGAATGGCAGGCCAGATCACGGCATGGAAGCGCACAATATCCTTGCCGATGATATGCACGCTCGCCGGCCAATAGTTCCAACGGGCATCGGTCTCATCCGGGTAGCCGCAGGCGGTGATATAATTCGTCAGCGCATCGACCCAGACATACATCACATGCTTCGGATTACCCGGAACCGGCACGCCCCAGGAGAAGGTGTCGCGGCTGATCGAAAGGTCTTTCAAACCGCTGGAAACGAAGCTCACGACCTCATTGCGGCGGGTGTCAGGTGCGATAAAATCCGGCCGATCACGATAAAGCTGAAGCAGCTTGTTCTGGTATTTGGAGAGGCGGAAGAAGTAGCTATCCACTTCCTGCCATTCCACGGGCGCGCCAGAGGGCGCAAACTTCTTGCCGCCTTCGCCTGTGGTGAGTTCGCTTTCATCGAAATAGGCCTCGTCGCGCACCGAATACCAGCCGGAATGCTTGGAGAGATAAATATCCCCCGCCGCTTCCATCTTGGCCCAGATGGCCTGTGAAGCCTTGTAATGGCGCTCTTCAGTCGTGCGGATGAAGTCATCGTTTGAGGCACCGAGTGCCTTGCCCATATCGCGAAAAGCCTGGGCATTGCGCTCCGCGAGATCGCGCACGGGCAGCCCTTCGCGCTCGGCGGTTTGCACCATTTTCAGGCCGTGCTCATCCGTGCCGGTGAGGAAGAAGACATCCTTGCCATCGAGCCGCATGAACCGCGCGATCGCATCCGAAGCTATCAGCTCATAGGCATGGCCGAGATGTGGCTTGCCATTGGGATAGGAAATCGCGGTTGTAATATAGAAGCGCTCAGCGGACATCGGGTTACTCGTAAGACAGGGATTCTTTTGTTCCTATCAGCCCAAGCGCGCGGAAACCAGCGTCCCGATTTCATCGAAAAGGCGGGTCGCAAAGGCGCGCCGATCGAGATTGAGCGCATCCACGCGCCGCGCTTCTTCATTCAGCCGCGACCACGTCTCGGCGAAATCGGAAAGGACCGCGAGCGAAGCGCCGGCCTGCATCCGCTCTTGCATCTCCCGATACAAAAAACGCTCGGTTTCATCCATAAGGTCAGAAAGCGCTTCTATGCCTTCTGAACCGGTGCGAACGGCCTCGCCCACGGCATCCACAACGCGCGGAGCCGGGTTGGGCAATGCCGCGAAGGCCTTGGCGATCACGGTCGCGACTTGTGCCGGCCCACCCTCGCTTCGCCGCAGCGCACGACGGATCGAGCCTTCGGCCTCGAGTTCGAGGGCCGAGCTATCCGGCACCTTGCGCCCGAACCGCGCAAGAAGTGTCGCGATCTTTTCAGGCGAAAGCGGGTTGAATTCGAGCAACTGGCAACGCGACCGGATGGTTGGCAACAGCCTTCCCGGTTGGTGCGAAACCAGAAAAAAAATCGCTTTTTCAGGAGGTTCTTCAAGCGTTTTGAGAATGGCGTTGGCACTCGCGATGTTCAGATCATCCGCGGCATCGACAATGACAATACGCCAGCCGCCGAAAGCTGCTGTCTTCGTGAAAAGCTGGAGCGTCTCACGCGTTTCCTCAACGCTGATTTCGGCGCGAAAGCGCTTGGTCTTGCTGTCATAACGTCGCTTAAGGACCGCGAGATCCGGATGCGATTCCCGAGCGACAAGTGCCGTCACGCGGGCCTCTGCCGAGACGTCGAGGCTTTCGGGCGGCGGAGGTGCGAACAGTGCATCCGCGTCATGGGAGGGCTCGTTCAGCAAGAAACGCGCAGCGCGGTAGGCAAATGTCGCCTTGCCAATCCCCTCCGGGCCCGTCAGCAAATAGGCGTGATGCGACTTGCCAGCCTTGTAAGCCGACAGAAATGCCTCTTCGGCCGCTTCTTGCCCGAGCAAACTCAACATTTCGCGCGGATGCGGAATGGCGTGCAGCCGGTCAGATTCCGGCACATCACCGGGTTCGGGTGGCAGGAATTCAACGCCCTCCATCACCCTGCCCCGCGAGAAATTTCTGCCTCACAACCTGCCGGATGGTTTCAGCAATATGCGCCTCATCGCGATTGGCATCGATCCGAATGAAACGCTGTGGCTCGGCTTCAGCGAGTGCCAGAAACCGTCGGCGGACTTCGCGATGAAAGCCAAGATTCGAACGCTCAAACGTATCCTCCACGCCCGTGAAGCGCGAACGCGCGCGCTCCAACCCAGCCTCGGGTGGGATATCAAGCAGGAAGGTAAGGTCGGGTCTGAGACCATCCGCCCCAAGGGCGATCACCTGATCAAGCTCCACATCTCCAACCTTCGAGCCTTGATAAGCACGGGTTGAATCCGCAAAACGATCACAGAGCACAACGCGCCCAGCAGCAAGCGCAGGGCGGATGATTTTCAACACATGATCGCGCCGCGCCGCAGCAAAGAGCAGGGCTTGCGTGAGCCCATCCTCAGAGGCGGCTTCGTGTGTGAGGATGAGCCCGCGAATAGCTTCTGCGAGCGGCGTACCGCCAGGCTCCCGCGTGACCGTCACGCTGAGGCCATAAGACTCCAGCGCATTCGCGAGCCTCCGGGCTTGCGTGGATTTCCCCGCGCCTTCCCCGCCTTCAAACGTGATGAACACTCCCCGCATCACTCAACCCGCTTGACCAGTTGCCGGTGCCGGAGCCTGTTTTTCCGGCACTCGATTGCCAAAGCCAATCTTCTCGACAACCCAGCGGAAGCCTTTCATGGCTCCCTGCCGGGAGAGTTCAAGCATGGCATCTTGCGCGCGGGCCAACACCGAACCCATCGCAACAGGCTCGGCTGCAACCAGCGGTACAGTCTGGATCACGCGCCCCTCGACCAGAATTTCGAGTCGCGCAACCTCCTGCCCTTCCGCGATTGGCGCGCGCACCGGCCCGAGATAGGCGACGCGCAGACTTGCAGCATCTTGCGATGCCCTGAGAACCGGCAGGCGCAAATCGTGTGGTGCTTTCAGCGGCACAAAACCCCGATCACCGCCATAAACACTAGCCTCACCCACCAATGTTCCAGCCGGAAACAGAGAGCGGATTTCGAAACGCCTGAAACCCCATTCCATCAGTTTGCGTGCCTCTAGCGCGCGCTCGGAGACGCTTTCAAGGCTGCCGATACCCAGAATAAGCCGTCGCCCGTCATGCACAGCTGAACCTACGAGATGATGCGTGCTTTCTGGGGTTGAGCCAGTCATAAGCCCATCCGCGCCAATATCCATTGTGAGCAACGGGTTGCGGCTCACCTGCCGATTGCGGCCATACGGCATGTCACGCTGCGCAAAAAGCGTGTAGCTTTCGGGATACGTTTCAACGACATGCGCGGAAAGTTTCACAAGGTCGCGTAGGGTTGCACGCTGCCCCTCAGCGGCAAATCCGGTGGCGTTGCGGAACGTGAGCCCCGAAAGCCCGAGATCCCGCGCATAGGCGTTCATCGCTAAAACGAAGCGCGCCTCACTACCGGAGATGTTCTCGGCTAACGCGATCGCGGCATCATTGGCTGAGCCCACAACCAACCCGGTGATGAGATCACCGACTTTCACCACTTTGTTCGGCGTGATCAGCATATTCGGTCCGCCGGTCACAGCGCCGCCGCGACGCCAGGCATCGGTCGACGCGATCATATCCTGATCAAGCTTCAGACGCCCTTCTTTCAGCTCGCGAAAGACGAGCGCAGCAGTCATGATTTTGGTCAACGCAGCGGGATTGATTGGCTGATCGGCATTGCGTTCGAAAAGGATGGTGCGCGTCTCAAAATCGTAGAGAACGGCCTGCTGGGCTGCCGTATCGAACGAGGACGCTTTCTCGGGCTGTGGCTGTGCCGAGGCTGGCAAAGCCAACGCGAGGCCCGCAAGCAAACTAGCCATTGCCCTCAACGCGTCTCGAAATGTCATTGTTGCCCGCTTCACCCGTCCCTTGTGACGCCAAGGCGTGTGGGAATCAACGGGGTTCAGAGCATTGGGGAACGATCAGGCTTCGGAAGCTGTTAGTTGCCTTCGCCGACACGTTGAAGCGGCGTCTTCAACCAATGTTGCTCGCCGCTATTGGCACGACCAAAACGGGTAAGCAGGCCAGACGTATCGGAAAGCGCGAGCTCCACCGGCGCGGCCTTCGGCAATCCGGCTGGCGCGACGGGTTGCGCAGCGCCACCAATGGTCTCGAGGTCAAATGGACGAGCCGGCGGAACCGGCAGTTCCGGCGCTGGCGTGAAACGCGTTGCGGTTACAACTCCGGAATTTGTCGCTCCAGGTGTCGAAATCGGCGCTGGCGCTGTCGAAACCTGCGCTTCGGGAGCAAAACCGATCGCCCTTGCCTGCATAGGCTGAGCCCGACGCGGAACAGCGGATGCGACTGGATCGGCTGAAGCCACCATCACCGGGCCTGATGTGCCACCGGGAACGTTCGCCGGGCCATTCGTACGCAAGGATGCCATGAGGCGTTGATCATCCGAGCCTGCCAAAGCGGCCGGGCCCATATAATCGATGCGCACGCGCGCCGTGCCGAGATGCTTGAAGTTGAGCAGGTTCGCGGTGCGCTCGGAAACGTCGATCACGCGCCCACCATGATACGGGCCGCGATCGTTCACGCGCACGATGATCGAGTGATTGTTGCGCGTGTTGGTGACGCGCGCATAGGACGGCAGCGGCATGGTCGGGTGTGCAGCCGAGATCATGTTGCGATCATAGATTTCGCCATTGGCGGTTTTACGACCATGGAAAGCGATGCCATACCACGAGGAATTTCCGGTCTGGGTAAAGCCCTCCGGCTTCTCACGCGGCACATAGCGTTTGCCGGCAATCACGTAAGGACGGCCAACCTGATAGCGCCCGCCACCTTTGGGGGCGGCATCGTCCATCCCCACAACGCGCGGGCTGGCACGGCCATATTTCGGAGCCGAAAATGCGCCAATCTCACGCATCTGCTGCGGCGTGCGGTTGGAAGACACCTGATTCTGGGAAGCACAATTCGCGAGCACAAGCGCGAGGGCAGAAACCGCAGCGACTCGTGAGGCGAGCCGAAGCAAGCGTTTTTCTTGTCGCCCCATATCCTGCGTCATGCCCACATCCACCCTCAATTCGAGCCTCGCCCCTATCGCATATCCGATAACAGGAGCGAAACAGGATGCCGAAAAAGCAATGGGTCACCTTAATGAAAAGGCGACCATGCCTTTGGGGTAAGTGGGAATAGCGCCACGGTCAAGCGCGTTAAGTCGGCTCGGTTTCGGCTTCGTTAACGGCGCGCGAGGCGAGCCTTGCCGCTCGAACCGTCATCCCGGCGCCAGATGATTGCTGACGGGCCAGAACGTTCGATGGTAAAGCAGAAGCGCTTGCCATCATACCATTTCTCCCATTTCTGGCAGAGTTGGTTGCCGGAAATCCACCAGCGACCTTTGTCGGTGGGGGCGAGCCAGCGACCAAGGCCGACCGCTTCACCCGAGCCATCAACACGGCCATCCGCAAAGTAAGTGAGCGGCAATTCGCCACCAAGCGGGGTGGCGAGAAAAACGCGGTTCTGGGTGACCAGTCGGCGCATATCCTCGCCAGAAACCAGTCGATCTGCCGAATTCGCGAGAACCGGGGTCGCTGCCATCGCGGCAACAAATGAGATGAGGGCCAGGCGCATGGAACGTCTCCCTGAACGAACGATCATGGTAGCGATACGCAGGAGATACGCGATCCGATCACATCCGATTTGTCGCAGGGCTTGATTGGAAGCCACAAATCGTTCAACGAGCATGAGCCGGATGGGTGGCCGAGTGGTTTAAGGCAGCGGTCTTGAAAACCGCCGTAGGTGCAAGCTTACCGTGAGTTCGAATCTCACCCCATCCGCCAATCTTGACGTCGCCATCGAACTCACGGTTCATACGAGTTGCGCGACTGGACACAACTCCCCGAGCGCTCTAGCCCCGTTCCTGGAGACTCCTGATGTTCAATGCCGGTTCGAAGTATCAACACCTTGTTCCCGAAGCCGATTGTGCTTGCTTGCGACCAGAATTGCAGGCCGCTTTCGAACGGATCGGGGCCTATATTTCGCGCCGGAGTTTTCTCGTTGGCCTCGCGGCGAGTGGGCTCGCCCTCGCCTCGCGCGGTGATGCGAAAGCGCAAGCTACGGCCCCACCGGCGGTCACCGTGTTTCGCAATGTGAAAGTGTTCGACGGCAAATCGCCGCAGCTCAAGGCTGGCATGACGGTGATTGTCGAAGGCGGGAAGATCACGTCCATCCGCTCCGGCAACGTCGCGGCGCCAGCAGGCGCCACGGTGATTGATGGCGGGGGACGCACGTTGATGCCCGGCCTGATCGATGCGCATGCCCACATCACGATGAGTGCAAACAGCATGACGGACCTGACCGACGAAAGCATTCCGGTCGCGACCATCTGGCAGCGCGCCGAAAAAGAAGCCGGCGATGTCTTGATGCGTGGCTTTACAGCCGTGCGTGACATGGGCGGGCCGGTTTTTCCACTGAAAGCCTCCATCGACAGCGGCAAGGTCAGCGGGCCACGCATCTGGCCGAGCGGTGGGACGGTGTCGCAGACCTCAGGCCACGGCGACGGCCGTTTGCCGAGCGAACCGTCGCGGCGGTTTACCGGCCATGTCTCGCGTGGCGAAAAACTCGGCGCCACGTTCATCGCCGATGGGCGCGATGAAGTGCTGACCGCCACGCGCGAAAATCTGCGTTTCGGCGCAAGCCAGATCAAGGTGATGGCCGGCGGTGGCGCGGCCACACTCTATGATCCGCTGGATGTCACGCAATACACGCCGGATGAAGTTCTCGCAGCCGTGCAGGCGGCGGAAGATTGGGGCACCTACGTCACGGTTCACGCCTACACGGTCCGCGCGGTGCGCCGCGCCGTGGAAGCCGGTGTCAAATGCGTCGAGCATGGCCAGCTGCTCGATGAAGAGACGATCGCTTTCTTGGGCAAGAAAGGCGTGTGGCTGAGCCTTCAAGTGCTCGACCCGGCTCCGCCCACGGCTCCCGCAGTGGTGCGTATCAAGAAGCAACAAGTCGTTGACGGCACCGACAAGGCTTACCAATGGGCGAAAAAGCACAAGGTCAAGCTCGCCTGGGGCACAGATTTCCTCTTCGATCCGCGTCAAAACGTGAAGCAGGCTTCAGAAATCCTGAAGCTGCGCAAATGGTTCACGCCAGCGGAGATTTTGAAGATGGTGACGCATGACAATGGCCAGCTTTTACAGCTTTCCGGTCCGCGCAACCCCTATCCCGGCAAGGTTGGCGTTGTGGAAGCCGGCGCGCATGCCGATCTTCTGCTCGTTGATGGCGACCCGATCGCCAATCTCGACCTGATCAGCGATCCGCAGAAGAACTTCAAGATCATCATGAAGGCCGGTCAGATCGTGAAAAACACGGTCTGATCAAAGGCAGGATTGCGAGATATTGCCCCCGCTTTGGCGGGGGCTTTTTTTCGCTCAATTCCCCAGCACATCCTCGAGCTTTGCCGCATCGAGAATACGCACGCCATCGGGAACATCGAGGATGATCTTTTCGCGCATCCAGCGCGCGAGGGTGCGTGATACGGTTTCGATGGTGAGCCCGAGGTGATCGGCGATGTCCTGCCGGCCCATGGGCAGCGGCAGGGTGGGTGAATTGCCCTGAACGCGCTTCAGGCGCTGCCACCATTTGAGCAGGAACGAGGCGACACGTTCCTCGGCACGCCGGCGACCGAGCACAACCATATGTTCCTGCGCGATTCCGAGTTCGTGGGAGGCAACCTCATGCATCTTGCGCATCATATTCGGGTGACGGTCGATCAGAGCCATGAAGCGCGATCGCTCGAAGCGGCAGGCTGTGATGGGCGTCAAGGCATCGGCAGTCATCCCGAATCGCGGCTCGAGCGAGAGACCGAGGAAATCGCCGGGCATCGCGAAGCCGACAATCTGCCGCCGGCCATCAGGCAGATCATAATGCAAGCGCAGCGTGCCAGAGGTTATTGTGTAAAGCGAAGTCGCCTCATCGCCCTGCTCGAACAGGGTGGCTTTCGGCTGGAAGGTCACCTGATGCATGATGGCTTCAAGCTCATGAATCTCGTGCGGCTCGAGCGCAGCACAGACCGCCAGCAACCGGATGCGACAATTCTCGCACAGGGATTTGCAGCCACTCGTTGAAATACAAGCCGTTGGTGCAAACGACGGTTCGGCTGGCCTGGAATGAGTTTCCATCCGCATTACCCCTTTGTTCGTTCCACCTCGATAAGCGCCTGCTTATGCCAACGCAACGCAAGGCTTGAGCCAAATCGCGCAGCCTGACTTCGCCTTTGGTCTGAGAAAGTTATGCGCCGGCGCTTGATCCGGATCAAGGAAGGACTTTCGCCGCAAGTCCATCGTGCGCCGCACAATACCACACGCATAGCCAGACGGAGACGGGCATGGCCACGGGGGCAATTCGAAATATGACAGGGGGAGAGCAGTTCGGCGCTGCAGGGTTTGCGCTGTTTGCCATCTTCTGTCTCATCATCGCCGGGCTGACGGATAGCGGAGCCTATGCGTTCCACATGGTTGTGTTCGCGCTCGCAAGCGTCTGGGCCTTCCGCGAGCTGATCGTCCGGCGCTATCAAGGTCGCGGGCTCGAGCCTGATACAATCGATGGCAAGCCGAACTACAATTTCGGTCCGGTGAAATTCTCGACTGTGGCCGCGATGTTCTGGGGTATCGCGGGCTTCCTCGTCGGGCTTGTCATCGCGCTTCAGCTTGCATTTCCAGTGTTGAATCTTGATTTGCCTTGGACCAATTTCGGGCGCTTGAGGCCGTTGCATACGTCGGCTGTGATTTTTGCGTTTGGCGGCAACGTTTTGATTGCCACCTCGTTCTACGTCGTGCAGCGCACCTGCCATGCCAGGCTCGCAGGTGATATCGCGCCTTGGTTCGTGGTGCTCGGCTACAACCTCTTCATCGTGATTGCCGGGACGGGCTATCTCCTCGGCATCACGCAGGGGAAAGAATATGCCGAGCCCGAATGGTATGCTGACCTTTTCCTCACGGTGGTGTGGGTCACCTATTTGCTCGTCTTTCTCGCGACGATCTGGAAGCGCAAAGAGCCGCATATCTATGTCGCGAACTGGTTCTATCTCGGCTTTATCGTCACGATCGCAGTGCTGCATCTGGGGAATAACGCGACTATCCCGGTCTCGATCACCTCACCCAAGAGCTATATCGTCTGGTCGGGTGTGCAGGATGCGATGTTCCAGTGGTGGTATGGCCACAATGCGGTGGGCTTTTTCCTCACCGCGGGCTTCCTCGCGATCATGTATTACTTCATCCCGAAGCGGGCAGAGCGGCCAGTTTATTCCTATCGGCTCTCGATCATCCATTTCTGGGCGCTGATCTTCCTCTATATCTGGGCGGGTCCGCACCATCTGCATTACACCGCCCTGCCCGATTGGGCGCAGACGCTTGGCATGACCTTCTCGATCATGCTCTGGATGCCCTCCTGGGGCGGCATGATCAACGGGCTGATGACGCTTTCCGGCGCTTGGGACAAGCTGCGCACAGACCCCGTCCTGCGCATGATGGTGGTGTCCATCGCCTTCTACGGCATGTCGACCTTTGAAGGCCCGCTCATGTCCATCAAGGCGGTCAACTCGCTCAGCCACTACACCGATTGGACCATCGGTCACGTGCATTCCGGCGCGTTGGGTTGGGTCGGCTACGTCTCGTTCGGTGCGATCTACTGCCTCGTGCCGTGGCTGTGGAAGAAGGAACGCCTTTATTCCAACCGCATGGTCGAGTGGCACTTCTGGATCTCCACGATTGGCATCGTTCTTTACATCTCGGCGATGTGGGTTTCGGGGATCATGCAGGGCCTGATGTGGCGTGCCTATACCGCGCTCGGCTACCTCGAATATTCCTTCATCGAAACGGTCGCGGCGATGCACCCCTATTATGTCATCCGCGCCCTGGGTGGTGGCCTCTTCCTCGCTGGAGCGCTGATCATGGTTGTGAACCTGATCATGACCGTGCGGGCCTCACCCGATGTTGTCGAAGCTCGAATTGCCGCTCCCGGCCTTCAGCCGGCTGAGTAAGCGCGCCTCATTCAGGTCAGGAACAGAACCATGTCCGACACCACTCATACCCCTGCTCCCAAGCGCTCGCTCTGGGCCAAACACAAGATCTTTGAGACCAACTCAATCATCATGATCCTCGGCGTGCTCGTCGTGATTTCGATCGGCGGCCTCGTGGAAATCGCGCCGCTTTTCTACCTCAAATCGACGATCGAGAAGGTCGATGGCATGCGCCCCTACACCCCGCTCGAACTCGCGGGCCGGGCGATCTATGTCCGAGAGGGCTGTTACAATTGCCACAGCCAGATGATCCGCCCGCTGCGCGACGAAGTCGAGCGCTACGGTCCCTACAGCCTTGCCGCCGAGAGCATGTACGACAAACCCTTCCAATGGGGCTCAAAGCGCACGGGGCCGGATCTCGCTCGCGTCGGTGGGAAGTACTCTGATGAATGGCATCTCCAGCATCTGAACACGCCGCGTCAGATCGTGCCGCAATCGATCATGCCTGGCTATCCGTTCCTCGCAAAAACCGATCTCGACTATGCCGATATCGCAACCGCTATGAAAGTGCAGAGCTTCACCGGCGTGCCCTATACCGGCGCAATGCTGGAGAGCGCGATGGATGATTTGAGGGCCCAGACGGACCCCGATCATCCAAAAGCGGCGGATTTTGCCAAGCGCTATCCCAAGGCGAATGCGCGGGATTTCGACGGCAATCCGCAGCGGATCACCGAAGCGGACGCCTTGATCGCGTATCTGCAGGTGCTTGGCACGCTGGTCGACTTCAAGACTTACGACAACAAAGCCAACCTGCGCTGAGGAGAGCAAAAATGGGCAACATGTACGCTTTCCTCGCCAGCATCGCGCAGGGCGTAGGCGTTCTCTACTTCATGGCGATTTTTATCGCTGTCTGTGTCTACGCGCTTTGGCCGTCAAACCGCACGAAGTTCGATACTGCCGCGCATCTGCCGCTCGAAAAGGACTAATGTCATGGCCAGCCACGATCAACACCACGACATCGATAGCGTTTCGGGCACAGCGACCACTGGTCACAGCTGGGACGGCATTAAAGAGTTGAACACCCCCCTGCCCCGCTGGTGGCTTTGGACGTTTTATCTCACAATCATTTGGGCCCTCGGCTATTGGATCGTCTATCCCGCCTGGCCGCTGATCACGAGCCACACGACGGGTCTGTTGGGATATTCGAGCCGGGCCGAAGTCGCGGTCGAGCTGCAGCAGCTCGAGGGCTTGCGGGACAGACAAGCCGCAGCCTTGCGCACCGCGTCGCTTGATCAGATCCGCAACGATCCCAACCTGCTGCGCATGGCCACAGCGCGTGGCCGTGCAGCCTTTGGCGACAATTGTGCGGGCTGCCACAATCATGGTGGTTCAGGGATGGGAATTTTCCCGAACCTGACAGACGACGAATGGATCTGGGGCGGCAAACTCGCCGATATCCAGCAGACCATCCGCCACGGCATCCGCTGGGAGCAGGATACGAATTCCCGCGCCGGCCAGATGCTCGCTTTCGGCCGCACCGGCGTGCTCAAGCCCGCTGAGATCGAAACTGTGGTCGAGTATACGCGCTCCCTCGCAAGACTTGATGTCGCCCCGGGCGCTGATCTCGCCGCCGGAGCGAAAATCTTCGCCGAGCAATGCGCCAACTGCCACGGCCCGGCAGGCAAGGGCAATTCCGAGCTTGGTGCGCCTGATCTGACGGACGCGATCTGGCTCTACGGTTCATCGCGCACAGCGATGGTCGAGACTGTCGTCAACGGTCGCGCCGGGGTGATGCCCGCTTGGGTGAACCGCCTAGACGACGTGACGATCAAGTCGCTCACTGCCTATGTGCATAGCCTGGGAGGAGGCCAAAAGTGAGCGCTCAGCCCCTTGCGGAGGACGACCGCGATCAACCTCTTTATGAGGCGTCGCCGAAGGTCTATCCGCAAGGGGTGACGGGCTGGTTCCGACGGCTGAAATGGACGATCCTTTTTGTCTGTCTCGGCATCTATTACTTTCTACCTTTCGTGCGCTGGGATCGCGGGCCGCACCTTCCCAATCAGGCAGTGCTCATCGATTTTCCAGCGAGCCGGTTCTATTTCTTCTTCATCGAAATCTGGCCCCAAGAGGTCTATTACCTCACTGGCTTGCTGATTTTGGCCGCTTTGATCCTGTTCCTGATGAACGCCGTCGCGGGGCGCATCTGGTGCGGTTATCTCTGCCCGCAGACCGTGTGGACTGACCTGTTCCTTTCGGTCGAGCGCCTGATTGAAGGCGACCGGCGCGAACGCATGCAACGCGATTCCGGGAAATGGACCCTCGGCGGCTTTGGGCTCAAAGTTTCAAAACATTTCATCTGGATCATGATCGCCTGGTGGACCGGCGGCGCCTGGGTGCTCTATTTCTCGGATGCGCCGACGCTGGTGAAGGACCTTGCGTCCTTTCAAGCCCCTTTCGCCGCCTATCTCTGGATTGGCATCCTGACCTTCACAACCTATGCCCTTGCCGGCTTCATGCGCGAGCAAGTCTGCCTCTATATGTGCCCGTGGCCGCGCATCCAGGCGGCGCTGACCGATCAAGACGCACTCAACGTCTCGTACCGATATGATCGCGGTGAACCGCGGATGTCGCTCAAGCAGGCGACGCGCACCAAGGCGCTCGGCGAACCGGCCGGGGATTGTATCGATTGCCACCAATGCGTCGCGGTTTGCCCAACGGGCGTGGATATTCGCGAAGGCGCCCAGCTCGGTTGCATCCAGTGCGGCCTATGCATTGACGCCTGCGATACGGTGATGGCGAAGATCAACCGCCCGATCGGGCTGATCGCCTATGATACGGATCAGGCGATCAAAGCGCGGGCCTGTGGCACAACACCTCCGCCCCGCCGTCTCGTGCGGGCACGCACCATTCTCTATGCAGCGGTGATCGCGCTGGTGGGCGGGTTGATGCTCTACGGCTTGGCGACCCGCTCCATGCTCGATCTTGGTGTGATTCACGAGCGCACACCGCTGTTCACGCAGCTGAGAGACGGCGCGATCCGCAACAATTTCACGTTGCGTATCGCCAACAAGCGCCCCGAGGCCCGGCTTGTCGTGGTGAGTGTGGATGGTCTTGCCGGCGCTACAATCGAACTGATCGGCGCGCGCCCCGTGCTGGACAAACCGGGCGTCGTTGAGGTCGGCCCGGATACGACACTGGAATTCAAGTTGCTCGTGACCGTGCCGCGCGCTTCGCTCGATGGGCCGAAGGGGCTGATCCAGATCAAGGCGACTGACACGCTGATCGGCGAAGTTCGGACAGCGCAAGAAAATTTCTTTGGCCCGTGAGGGTGTGATGAGCTGCTGCGGAGCCTTTGCTATGCCCGTCGAACTGCCCCAACGTGTGGTCCAACCCACTGTGACAACAGAATTCCGCCTGACCGGCTGGCATGTGCTCGCGATGCTCGTGACGTTTTTCGCGATTGTCGGCGGCGTGAATGGTTACATGATGCACCAGGCGATCACGACCATGCCCGGGCTTGATGCTGGTCGCAACGGCTATGACGTCAGCCAGAATTTCAATCGCGATGAAGTTGCCGCCTCCCAAGCGCAAGCGCTTCGCAATTGGCAAAGCGACGCGAAGCTCGCACTGTCCGGTCGTGTGCTCACCTTGACGCTGGGCTTTCATGATCAGCAGGGCAAGGCACTCGACAACCTCGCTGTCACCGCCCTGCTCGCCCACCCCGCCGCGCGCCGTCTCGACCGGGCAATCGCGCTCGTTCCGCGCGGAGATGGGCGTTATGAAGCCAAAGTGGCCGATGTGGATGCCGGCGCTTGGGGGCTGGTGATTGAAGCGAAGGCTCCGGATACCGCGACCCGCCTCTTTCTCTCGCGCCATCGTGTCCTCTTGAAGGATGAAACTCCATGACCACACTCGTCCAGAACCCGGCTCGCGATTTCTCGCATTTCCTGGCGCCCACGTCGGAAAACCGGGTGCGGATGGATTTTGTGGTCGATGGCATCCATTGCGCGGCCTGCGCGGCGCGGATCGAGCGCGCTTTTGCTGACGAGCCAGAGCTCTCTGTCGCCCGTGTCAACCTCACCGAGAAGCGCCTGACCATCGAATGGATCGATGCCAAGCGTGCCGATCCGCCGCAAATCCTCGCGCGGCTCGAAGCGCTGGGATTTTCCGGCCACCCGTTTCGCATTGCCGAGCGCGAAGCGTCGGAGAAGGCCGAAGAACAGCGCCTGATCCGGGCGCTGGGCGTGGCGGGCTTCGCCATGATGAACATCATGCTGCTCTCGGTGTCGGTCTGGTCGGGTCATGAAACCGGGCTCAGCCCGGAAGCGCGCGATTTCTTCCACTGGATTTCTGCGCTGATTGCTCTGCCCACCGCCGCGTATTCCGGCCGCCCGTTCTTCGACAGCGCGATCCGCTCACTGAAGGCGCGCGCGGTGAACATGGATGTGCCGATTTCACTCGGTATCCTGCTGGCGCTCGGCGTTTCGGTCTTTGAGACGCTGAACAGTGGCGAACACGCCTATTTCGACGGCGCGGTGATGCTGATCTTCTTCCTTCTGATCGGCCGTGTGCTCGACCAGATGATGATGCGCCGCACGCGTGCGGTTGCGTCTAATCTCGCGGCTTTGCGTGCCGAAACCGTGACGCGCATCCTCCCCGATGGCACTTTGCGGGAAATGCCTGCAGCGACGATCGAGCCTGGCGATCTCGTTCTCGTTCGACCGGGTGAGCGGATTGGCGTCGACGGCGTGATCGAGCGCGGGACATCCGATCTCGATCAGAGCCTTGTGACCGGCGAAACCGCGCATCAGGCCGTGGCGGCGGGTGCCGATGTGCATGCAGGCACGCTCAACATTTCCGGCACGCTCGAAATCCGCGTGCGCCACGCGGCAGCAAGCACTTTGCTCGCGCGCATCGAAAACCTGCTGGCGGCTGCAACGGAGAAGCGCGCGCGCTATGTTCGCCTTGCCGATCGCGCCGCGCGAGCCTATGCGCCGGTCGTTCACACCACGGCCGCCCTCACCTTCCTCGGTTGGATGCTCCTGGGGCTGGGATGGCAGCCATCTCTGCTCATCGCGATCACGGTGCTGATCATCACGTGCCCCTGTGCCCTGGGCCTTGCGATTCCCGCGGTGCAGGTCGTGGCCTCCGGCGCGATGTTCCGCCGCTCGATCCTGCTCCATGCCGGCGATGCATTGGAGCGGCTTGCCGAGGTGGATACGGTTGTGTTCGACAAAACCGGCACGCTTACTTTGCCCGAGCCGATGATTGCCAACCGGGCCGATATTCCCGATCGCCTCATCACCATCGCCGGGAGATTGGCGCTGTCGAGCCGTCATCCGCTGGCGCAGGCCATCGTCGCGGCGGGCAGAGTTGATAACCCCTTCCGCGATGTGCGCGAAATACCGGGACAGGGCCTGGAAACCACCGACAACCGGGTGAAAATGCGCCTCGGCTCTCCCGCTTTCTGCATGGCAAAAAAAGAAGCCGCAATCGTCGCTCAAGCCTATCCTGAGGCTTCCCTGATCGCCATGCGATGTGAGACCGATGTCGTTGTTTTTGCTATCCGCCAGCCCCTGCGCCCGGATGCACGCGCCACAGTTGAGGCCCTGAAAGATTTGGGCCTCAATGTCGAAATTCTCTCTGGCGACCGTGAAATCCCGGTCTCGAATGTGGCAAACTCTTTGGGCATCGAGCGCTACCAATCAAGCGTCGAGCCGGGCGGCAAGGTCGCGCGTCTCGAAGATTTGCGCGCCGCGGGACACAAGGTGCTGATGGTCGGTGACGGCCTCAACGATGCCCCGGCTTTGGCCGCGGCTCATGTCTCGATCTCGCCGGTTTCGGCGACCGATCTCGCCCAGGCCCAGGCTGATCTCCTGGTGATGGGCAAATCTCTTGCGCCAGTGGCCGATTCCATCCGGATCGCGCGCAAAGCGCGTCGCTTGATGACCGAAAACCTTTGGCTTGCCGTGGTTTACAATGCGATCGCCGTGCCGATCGCCATTGCCGGGCTCGCGACACCGTTCGTCGCGGCCATCGCGATGTCCGGTTCGTCGCTGATTGTCACTTTGAATGCGATGCGCGCGCGAACGGGAGGAGCAAAGCCGTGAATATTCTGGTCATTCTCATTCCCCTCGCGCTCGGCATGGGCGCTCTCGGACTGACTGCGTTTCTCTGGGCGATGAAGTCGCGTCAGTTTGAGGATGTCGAAGGCGCGGGATGGCGCATCATCCATGACGAGGATGATGCCCCGAAGCGCTGAAGGCGCATCAACTCTCGCGCCTGAGCGCGCTTTCATGCCAGCGATGCAGCAGGCGATGTGAGATCCAGCTGGTTGCCAGGAAAATCGCAATTCCCGAGAGTGAAATCAGCAACAAGGCTGCGAACATCCGCGGGATTTTGAGCTGATAGCCGCTCTCGAGAATGCGATAGGCTAATCCGGAGGCATTCCCGCCCGAGCCGGCCACAAATTCCGCAACAACCGCGCCGATGAGCGCGAGACCTCCGGAGATTTTCAGTCCCCCGAGAAAATAGGGCAATGAGGCCGGCAGGCGCAGATAACGCATGGTTTGCCAGCGGCTTGCGCCATAGAGTTGGAACAAGGCCACTAGGTTATGATCGGCCGAGTTGAGGCCCAGAATCGTATTCGAGAGAATGGGAAAAAACGCGACGATCCAGGCGCAGATCAGCAAAGACAGGTTCACATCCCCGACAAGAATGATGATCAGCGGCGCGATTGCCACCACCGGCGTAACCTGCAAGATCACTGCATAGGGAAAGAGTGAACGCTCCAGCCATTTCGACTGCGTGAAGAGGATTGCAAGCGCCCCCCCCACACTCACGGCTGCGATCAAGGCCGCGAATGTGATCCGCAGAGTGATCCAGAGCGCGCCGGAAAGGGTGTGCCAGTCATTCACCAGTGTCTGCGCGATGATCACCGGCCCGGGAAACAGATAGGCCGGGATGTTTTTATACCAGACCACCCATTCCCATGCGCTGACGATGAGAATGCCGACAACGATCGGCGCGAGAATGCCTGGCCAGCGGCTCTTGGGAATGCCAAGAAAGCGTTCTTCTGCGGCAAAAACAGGTGCTGCATCCTGATCGGTCCCGCGGACCTGAGCGGCAATGTTCTCTGAAGCACTCATGCGTCAATCGCCTTTTTGAGCGCCTCAGAACCAAGGCGACAGAGATGCGCATATTCAGCCGAAGTGCGGAACAGATTGTCCCGTGGGAAGGGCGCATCGACCATGAGTTCGCTCATCACGCGACCGGGGCGCGCCGCCATGACCACGATGCGCTCGGACAGATAGACGCTTTCAAACACGGAGTGCGTGACAAAAACGGCGGTAAACTTGTTGCGCTCCCAGAGCATCAGCAGATCGTCGTTGAGCTTATGGCGCGTGATTTCATCGAGCGCCGCAAAAGGCTCATCCATCAGCAACACTTTCGGCTCAGTGACGAGCGCGCGTGCGATGGAGACGCGCATTTTCATCCCGCCCGAGAGTTCACGCGGATATGAGCCCTCAAAGCCCTTGAGGCCCACAAGATCGAGCATCGCCGCAGCACGCTCGTTCGCTTCCGGCTTTTTCATGCCCTTAAGGCGCAAGGGGAGCGTTACGTTATCGAGCGTGATGGCCCAGGGCATCAGGGTCGGCTCCTGGAACACGAAGCCGAGGCTGTGTTCCGGGTTGCCATAGGCATCACCACTCACCGCACCAGGCCAATCCACCGTTCCAGCGGAAGGCTCGGAAAGGTCCGAGATGATGCGCAGAAGCGTTGATTTCCCGCAGCCTGAGGGCCCAAGCAGGCTTACGAACTCGCCAGGGAACAGATCGAGATCAACATCGCGAAGCGCGAGCGTGCCATTCGAGAATTGCTTCGAGAGTTTGCGGATCGAGACGAGCGGGCGCTTGCCCGCCCGCCCCTGCTCCACTCTCCCTGCCGGGGCCAACATGCTCAGACGCCAATACCCTTGTTGATGAAGGCGAGGCTGTAGGCCTTCTTCACGTCAATACCCGCCGGGAATACACCGGCCGCGTTCATGTCGGTATAAAAGGTTTGCCAGCGCGCATCGGTCATCGCACCAACACCGAGCTTGAGTGAATCGCCCGAATTCACGATACCCTTCTCGGCCATCACCTTCATGGCATAAGCGATCTTGTCGTCGCTCATGTCTGGATTTTCGCGCTTGATAATTGCGTTAGCGGCGGCATTTTCCGGGCCGTTCTTCATGTAGGCGGCCCAGCCCTCAAGCGAAGCTGTCACGAAGCGCTGCACGAGGTCTTTCTTCTCATCGACCATCTTCTGGCTGATGTTGATGGTGGTGTTGTAATTTGCGAAACCAGCATCGGCGATGAGATGCACCAGCGGATCAACCCCACCTTCCTTCTGGATCGCGAACGGTTCCGACGACAGGAAACCCTGCTGGCAGATGTTCTTGTCGGCCAGAAACGGCGCCATGTTGAAGGTGTAGGGGCGGATCTGATCGTCGGAATAACCAAATTTCGCCTTCAGGAACGGCCAATACGAGGTGCGCCCAGCGCCACCCACGAGGATGGGCTTGCCCTTCAGAGCGGCAAAATTGTCATTCCCCTGCCCCGGATGGCAGATGATGACCTGCGGGTCTTTCTGGAAGATGGAGGCGATGCAGAGGAACGGCAAGTTCTGCTCAACATAGCGAATGGCTTCGAACGAGTTCGACATGATCATGTCGACGCGACCGCCTAGCAGCAGCTGCGAAGGGTTCTGTTGCGGGCCACCCATGCGGATATCCGCATCGATGCCGTATTTGCGGTAAATTCCGTTGGCGACGGCGTAATAGAAGCCACCATGCTCGGCTTGAGCGCGCCAGTTGGTCTGATAGCTCACCTTGTCTAGCGTCTGCGCGTTGACGCGCGAGCCCGGCATCGGGATCAGAACAGAAGCGGCCGTACCACCCATCAGGCCAAGGGCCGCGCGACGGTTCAAGCGGTATTTCATGGTCATGGTGCAGGACTCCCTGATGGTCTTGTGAATACCCATACCCCCATATTGGGCGATGCTGGCATGCTGCAATGCCTGTGCCGAAATGGCTGGCGCTTTTCCCCATCTAAGGCCTGTTTTCTAAGCATCACAAGTGCGTATAGATTGGGCAAACTGATGCGCATCAAGGCGAAGAGATGCAAAGCGCTTCTGCACATGCCCAAGCAGCCGGCCCTTTCACCTCGGCGCGCGGATTGCTAGCAATGGAGCCAACCCGCCCTTGAGGACGCCGCCATGAACCTGCCCGCACGGATTGAACCTGCACTCCCGTCCGCGATTGCCGCTGTTCTCGCGGAAATCGGCGATGTGCCGGTGATCACCGAGGAAAAGGTGGTGCGCCGCAAAAGCCGCGATTTCTTCTGGTATTCGCCTATTCTCAACGCTGAACTGGCGGACAAATCAGCCGATATCATCGTCACCCCGCGCGATGAGGCCGATATTCTTGTTCTTGTGCGGGCTTGCGTGAAACACCGCGTGCCGATCACGCCACGCGGCGGCGCCACCGGCAATTACGGACAAGCCGTGCCGATAGAGCGTGGCGTGCTGCTCGATATGACCGGCTTTTCCCAGATTGAATGGGTGAAACCCGGCCGCGTGCGCTGCGGTGCCGGGATCATGATGGGCAAGCTCGATGCCGAGCTTCGCCCGCACGGGCAGGAAATCCGCCTGCACCCCTCAACCAAGCGCACGGCGACCATCGGCGGATTTGTCGCGGGTGGATCGGGCGGTGTGGGCTCCGTCACCTATGGCGGTTTGCGCGAGCCGGGGAACATTCTTGCGGCGCGGATCATCACCGTGGAAGAAGAACCGCGCATCATTGAGTTGCGTGGCGATGCCGCGCAGAAAATCAACCGCGCCTACGGCACGACGGGCATCATCACAGCGCTCGAAATGCCGCTCGCTCCAGCCTGGCCATGGTATGACATCATCGTGGCTTTCGATGACTTCTCGAAGCTGCTGGACGCCGGTTACGCCGCCGCGAAAGCCGATGGTGTGGTGAAAAAGCTGATGAGCGGTATTGCCTGGCCGCTGCCCGATTATTTCGGAGCTCTGAAACCGCATTGCCCCGAGGGCAAGCCGATTCTGGCGTGCATGATTGCTGAGGCCTCGCTCGAAAGCTTCCGCGATATCGTCGAGCCGATGGGCGGCACAATCACACTGCAAACGCCCACACGTGAAGAACCGGGCTCGGTTCCACTCTACGAATACACCTGGAACCACACAACGTTGCAGATGCTCAAGGCCGATCGTTCGGTCACGTATCTGCAATGCCTCTATCCGCATGAGCGCGTCCGCGAGAGCATTCTCGAAACAGCGGCGATGTTCCCCGACGAGCTTATCCCGCATTGCGAGTTTATCCGCTTCGGCGGCAACCTCTCGGCGAGCGCCTTGCCGGTGATCCGCTACACCACGAAAGAGCGGCTTTACGAGATCATCAATGCGCATGAGGCGCATGGCGTGATGATTGCGAACCCGCATGTGATCAGTCTTGAAGATGGCTCACGCCACAAACGCGTCGATGCGGATCAGGCCGGGTTCAAGGCTGAAATCGACCCTTATGGTCTGCTCAACCCCGGCAAAATGCGCTCGTATGTCCCTGTGAAGACATGA
>JBOFZC010000248.1:0-8685 GCA_051654985.1 Rhabdaerophilum sp. | reverse complement strand
CGACGACAGCGCGATCGCGTCGGGAGATGCAGACCCGTACCGTCACATGCTGCTGATTTCGATGCGCCTTGACGATCAGAGTTGGGTCAACTTCTCGACTGCGCGCCTCGGTACCGTTCAGCCGTTCGACCGTGGAATGTTGGCGCTGACGATCTGTCTTGCGGTGGTCATCATTGTCATCGCGGCGCTGCTGCTGACGTGGGTAACCCGTCCTTTACGCGATCTTGCAATGGCAGCTGAGCGCTTCAGTCTTGATGGCAAACCGGAACCGCTGAGCGAAGCCGGACCATTGGAGGTGCGCCGCGCCGCGCGGGCCTTCAACACAATGCGGGAACGCATCCGGAAACTCGTGGGCGAACGCACGCAGGCGCTGGCCGCCGTATCGCATGATCTGCGGACACCGATTACGCGTGTCCGCCTGCGCGCAGAACTGCTTGACGATGCCCCGACACGCGATCTGATCGAGGCAGATCTCCTCGAGATGGAAGATATGATCTCATCAACGCTGGAGTTCCTGAAATCTGGCGAGAGCAGCGAAGCCATGCGCCTGCTGAACCTGTCTTCGATTGCCGAGACCTGCGTCGATGATGCCAAGGATGCGGGCAACGACATTGAATTCTCAGGGGCTGAAAATCTGTTTGTTCAAGGGCAGCATCTCGCGATGAAGCGTCTCGTGAACAACCTTGTTGGCAATGCGCTCAAATATTCCTCGGTCGTGACAGTCGAGGCACGATCAAGCGAAGGCTATGCCGAACTTACCGTCCTGGACAATGGTCCGGGCATCCCAAGCGACAAGCTCGAGAGTGTGTTCGATCCCTTCGTGAGGATCGAGACCTCGCGCAGCAAGGAAACTGGCGGGGTCGGTCTGGGCCTGACAATCGCGCGATCAATCGCCAGGGCCCACCACGGCGAAATTGCTCTGGCCAATCGCACCGAGGGTGGGTTGATCGCGACCCTTCGCTTGCCAATGGCCGCTATGCCGGCAGGCAAGCTCCCATCGACAATATCAGGCGCAATGTCCGCCCTGCAGAAGGAAAAACAGACATGAACCGTCGTTCGTTGGTTTTGGGCGTAGGAGGCACCCTGTTGCTTGGCTCGCTCACCGTGCCAGCCAGCGCCAGAAATGCTGACTTGCCGATCCGAATTGCGCTGTCCCCGACGTGTGGTTGCTGCAAGGACTGGGTCGCGCACCTGGATCAGAACGGATTCCAAACAACTATTGAAGAGGTTCCTGACATCAATCGCCGGAAAATTGCGGCGGGCATTCCAACAGAGTTCTGGTCGTGTCACACCGCCTTCATCGGAGAATATTTCATCGAAGGTCATGTGCCCGCGCAGGACATCAAGCGCCTGCTGTTGGAGAGGCCGAGCGGGAGGGGATTGGCTGTTCATGGAATGCCAGTCGGTTCTCCGGGCATGGAAATGCCAAACGTCGCAGCAGACAGATACAAGACGCTGCTGGTTGGCCTTGATAACAGGGCGGCAGTTTGGGCAATACACTGAGTGCAGACCATCGCCCTGCCTCGCCACACGGCAACAATTCGTAACAATTTGATAGATTTAGATGTCTTGGGCTTTGATGTATCGTGGCCTGAATCTGGTGGCGTAGGGCGCTGACGTTTCTACCGGTAGATGAAAGCGATACAAACCATGTTGACGACAAGACGTTCTGTTCTCGTCGGCGGTACTGCAGTTGCCGTGGGGGGTCTGTCTGTTGGCTTCGGCCTCAATGCACAAACGGCACCCTCTTTTGTCGTTCCGCTTCCTTTGCCCCGATTGATCGATTTGACATCAGGAGGCGACGTTTTCGATCTTGCAATCCAGGAAGGTCGATCAAAGATCGTCCCTTGGGCAGAGACTGCAACTTACGGGTATTCCGGCGCGTTGCTCGGGCCTGTAGTGCGGGTGCGAAGCGGGCAGTGCGTAACGGCCCGCATTGCCAACAAGCTGTCGGTGGAAAGTTCGGTCCATTGGCACGGGTTGTTCGTGCCGAGCGACGTCGATGGTCCGTTCAATCCCATCGCGGCTGGTGACGCCTGGAGCCCTACGCTCAAAATCAATCAACCCGCCTGCACCACGTGGTTTCATCCCCACCCTCACGGTGACACGGCGCGCCAGACGTACATGGGGTTGGCAGGATTGCTCTATGTGGATGACGGCAGCGCTGAGGCGTTCAATCTGCCGCGCGACTACGGCATCGATGACATCCCCGTTATCCTGCAGGACCGCAACTTCGGCAAAGATGGGCAACTCATTTATGACAGATCGCCCATGGCCATGATGCATGGATCGCGCGGTGCAAACGTCGTGGTCAATGGCGCCGTGCGCCCAGTGTCGCGTCCGCCAGCGGGGCTCGTGCGGCTTCGACTGCTAGACGGTGCCAATGCTCGAAATTTCAAGCTCGCGTTTTCGGATGACCGGATTTTCCATGTCATCGCGAATGACGCCGGCTGGCTTGGCGAGCCAGTACCATTGAAGGAAATCGAGATCGCGCCCGGCGAGCGGTATGAAATCCTGGTGGACCTGTCTGATGGCAGGCCTGTCGATCTCCTGACATGGCCGGATCACAATGGTCGTTTTGGCGATGGCCTTACTGATCGCGCCAAAGAATTTCTGGCTCGCATGCGTGAGCGCCGAGAAGCTGTCCTGCGCTTCGAGCCGACCCCTGCCGGGGATCGTCCAAAACGTGAGGTCCCCAAACGGTTGCAGGACCCCGGCCGTCCTGAAAGGGCTAAATCGGTCCGTCGCCGGACCTTCTCGCTTGACAGTATGATGATGGCGAATATGCCGGCAATGCGCGCGGTTGGCAGCATGCCAAGCGCTGGTCATGGCGGCCACGGAACGCCACAAGCAGGTGGCATGCCTTCATCAGCGTCGGGCATGCGCATGGGGATCAATGGGCAGACTTACGAGATGAGCCGCATTGATGCCGAGGTTGCGCTTGGCACCCAGGAAATCTGGGAGATCATCTCCGCCGAGATGGCGCATCCGTTTCACATCCATGGCGCGACGTTCCAAACTCTGACAAAGGGCGGAAAGCCCGTTCCGGCGCACGAGGCGGGTATCAAGGACACCCTGCTGGTAGAGAGTAAAGACGAACTTCTGGTCAGTTTTCGTCAGCAGTCAACGCGCGAAAAGCCTTTCGTCTTTCATTGCCACATCCTCGAACACGAGGAACTCGGTATGATGGCGACCTATCTGTCGAAGTCTTCAGTCTGAATGGCGTAAGTTGTTATGCCACGAATTCTCTAAATCCGCGTTGGTAAATCTGGGATTTGTTACGAATTGTTGCGATGAGGAACCCACTGCATCAGGCAGCGTTGTCCTTGAGGGTTGGTTCTCGACCCGAAAGGACAAGATCATGCACCACACATCGCAAGACATGCAGAAATGCATCGACGAATGCCTGAAGTGCTATCAGGCCTGTTTCGGAGCAGCCACCAACCATTGTCTCGAAACCGGCGGCAAGCACATTGAACCGAAGCATTTGCGACTGATGCTCGCCTGCGCGGAAGTCTGCCGGACCTGTGCGCATCTCATGCTGATGAACAGCGATCATGCCAAGCATGTCTGCGCCGAATGCGTGGATATTTGCGAGGACTGCGCCAAGAGCTGCGAGGCTGTCGGCAACATGCAGGCATGTGTCGATGCCTGCCGCAAATGCGCTGAAAGCTGCCGCAAGCACGCAGCACTTCCTGTTGCTGCCTGAAGAAATGGGTGACCGGACAATCCGGTCGCCTATCCCTCCACCCCCCAAAAGGATCAATTTCATGAAACGTCTTCTTCTCACCATCATTCCGCTCGCGTTTGCGGCGGCGGGCGCGTCTGCGCAGCCAGCTCAGATGCCTGGCATGCAGCAAGGCACTCCGATGCAAGGGATGCCCATGCAGGGAATGCAATCAATGATTCCGGGGCCAAACGACACGGCGGCCACCAAAGGGTACAAGGCAGCCATGATGATGCAGATGCACAATATGCCGAAGCAATACACCGGCAACGCTGATACGGATTTCATGGCTCAAATGCGTGCGCACCATCAATCGGCGATTGATATGGCGCAGGTGGTACTCGCCGAGGGCAAGGACGCACAGGTCAAGAAACTCGCGCAGGACATCATCACGGCTCAGAAGAAGGAAATCGCCGAGATCGATGGCTGGCTCGCGAAAGACCGCCGCTGATCATCAGTCTCTCCCGGTTGTTCGATCTCCGGCCAGATCGCCGAGGATCGGGCAACCCGGCCTCTCGTCGCCATGACAGGCCTCGACAAGCCCTTGCAGGGTTTCGGCGATCGAGCGCAGCGCGTCGATACGGCGCTCCACGTCCGCGAGATGGCGTTGTGCGAGCGCGCGGGCATCTGCACTGCGGCGGCTTTTATCACGCCAGAGGCTCAACAGCTGGCCAATCTCGGCGAGCGAGAAGCCCAGATCGCGGGCACGGCGGATGAAGTGCAACTCGTGCACCTCGCTCTCGCCATAGTCGCGGTAGTCGTTGGCACCTCGTGCCCCTGCTGGCAGAAGGCCGATCGCCTCATAGTGCCGGATCATCTTGGCATTCACACCGCTTCGCTTCGCTGCCACGCCGATTTGCATTGGGTTGATCTCCGCACTTGACATTCCAACTATGGGAAGGTGCAGAGCCTAACGCAAGCTTGGTGAAACGTGGCTGGTTCCGCCATGAAACACAGCTCGAAGGAAGTTCAATCATGCAATCTACAACGATGCCCGCCGATCCCGCGGCGAGTGCGCCTACAGTCCGCCATGCCGTTCTCCACCGCATGGTCATGCCCAATCACACCTGCCCTTATGGCCTGAAAGCGCTCGATTTCCTGCGCCGCAAGGGTTTCACCGTCGACGACAAGCATCTGACCACCCGCGAGGCGACTGACGCGTTCAAGGCCGAACATGGCGTGAAGACCACGCCGCAAACGTTCATCAATGGCAAGCGCATTGGCGGATACGACGATCTCAGGCGGCATTTCGGTCTTGCAGTGCGCGACAAGGATGCCGTCAGCTATCAGCCCGTGATCGCCGTGTTTGTGGTGGCGGCCCTAATGGCGCTGGCGGCACAATGGGCTCCTGGCGGCGCGCTTGTCTCGATCCGCTCGGCCGAGTGGTTCATCGCGTTCTCGATGGCGATCCTGGCCATGCTGAAGCTGCAGGACATTGAGAGCTTCTCGACGATGTTTCTGAACTACGACCTGCTGGCCAAGCGCTGGGTGCCTTACGGCTACATCTATCCGTTCGCGGAACTGGCAGCGGCCATCCTGATGATCGCGGGGGCGCTGAACTGGCTGTCGATTCCCATCGCCCTGTTCATCGGCGGCATCGGCGCGGTGTCGGTGTTTAAAGCCGTCTACATCGACAAGCGCGACATCAAGTGCGCCTGCGTGGGCGGATCGAGCCGCGTGCCGCTGGGCTTCGTGTCGTTGACCGAGAACGTGATGATGGTGGCGATGGCGCTCTGGATGCTCTTTGCACATTGACGCACTGCCGGTGCATCGATCCTGCGTTTTTTCGGCGGAAAGGCGCGAGACAGCCGCGAACAAATCGGTGTTTGCGGCTGTCTCGATAGATCACATCTTTTTCAGATCGGTGTAGGCCCCCTCGACCTTGAGCGTCAGCGTCACGGGCTGCGTGCCTCGGTTGCGCCAGAACCAACCATGAGTGCCGTCGAATTTGGCTTCCAAAACCCCGGTATCTTCCGCAACTTCGCGGCCTTTTTTGTAGCTGGTCTCGATCTTGGTCCATGGCGTGCCGTGCATGTCGTAGTTCACGGTCCCGCCCTGAACCTTCCATGTGAAGCTGACCTTGGCGCCTTTCACCATGGTCATCTTGTATTCCGCGCCCTCTGTGGGCTTGAGGGTGATCGTCAGTTCCTCTTTCTTCCCGGCGGCTTGCGCGACCACGATCCGCTCCTGCGCTGCGGCTGGCGTGATAATCAGACCCGCGAGTTTATCCATCAGGCCAGAACGCTTCTCAGGCTGTGGCGTTGGCTGCTGCTGCTGATCCTTAAGGCGATCCGCTGCCGCTTCGTTGGCCAATTGCTGCCTGATTTCGCCCATCTGTGTGAGCTTGAGCGCCCTTCCGACGCCGGTGGGATCAATGGCATGCTCGGCCGGTAGAACGATCGTGACCAGAATGACGGCTGCGGCGATCAGGGCGAGGATTGTCGACTTGATAAGCTGTGCCGTGCTTGGCAGTTCGGCGCGGGTTGGGATGTCGGTGTTGTACATGGTTGATCTCCTTACATTGCGTTTTTGAAATAGCCCGTCAGATGCATGCCGGTGAGCACGAAGCCCGCAGTCATCATCCAGACGTTGGCGGTGTAGGCATACTTCCAGAAGCTGTCTGAGCGACGCCAGAAGCTCATGGCGATCAGGATCATCGTGAGCGCGAGCAGCTGCCCGATCTCGACCCCGACGTTGAAAGCCATCAGGTTGGTGAGAAGGCCATCCTGTGCGATCTGGTACTCCTGCACCTTGGTGGCGAGGCCGAAGCCGTGGAACAGACCGAAGATCAGCGTCGCAGCTTTGGTGTTTGGCTGGAAGCCAAGCCAGCGCTGGAAAGCCCCCATGTTGTCGAGTGCCTTGTAAACAACCGACAAGCCAATGATGGCGTCGATGAGGAACGAACTCATCGTGATGTTGTAGTAGACGCCGAGGATCATCGTTGTGGAATGGCCAATGGCAAAGAGCGTCACATAGAGGCCGATATCCTTCATCCGGTAGAGGAAGAAAATGACGCCGGCGAGGAATAGCAGGTGGTCGTAACCGGTGATCATGTGCTTCGCGCCGAGATAGACGAAGGGCATGAAATGGACGCCGGTGATCTCCTGAATATAGCCCTTGTCGCCCTCGGCAACGGCATGAGCAAACGCGGGAACGGCAGAAATGGCGAGCCAGATCGGCAAAGCCAAGAGTGAGCAGATGAGAGCGGTCAAGCGTGGTGGACGCGTTCGACGCGCTAGCGCTCCCGCCCACAAAAGTGGTCGATGCATCGTAATATTCCTTGTCAGTGAGATGAAGTGTTTGCCGCCGGTGGGCGGCTGTGGCTCACGACAAGACGCGTGGGGGCCGGTCCAAACGGTCACGTAGACCCGTTTTTGAATGCACCGAGTGACCGAGGTGCGGGCTCGTTTTCGGCGCCGGAGAAAGCGCGGTAAGTATGACGGCTATTTGCCCGGTGTCATGAGTATGGTCAGCCGGGTTGTGCCCATGACTGTGACCCGTGCGCTGTTCATCAAGCTCACCGTCGTCATGCGTGTGGCTATGGCCGTGGTCAGCGAGAACCGGGTCACCCAGCGCTATATGCCGCTCGGTGGCAGCGGTAGCAAATAGAACCTGATCATGCGCGAAAGCCTGAAACGAGGGCGCGCAGCCGATCAGGACCGCCAGGCACAGGGCGATCACCATTCGGAAACCCGCGAACGATCTCTGGAACATCATCGTTGACCACCAAAACAACCACCTGGTTAATGCAAGCTTAACAAATGCTTGCCAACACGGCAGCTGACTGAATATATCCTCCCTAGGGGGATATCAAGCGATCATGACTGTTGAACACACCCACACGTCGCATCCAGCCATCGTCAAGCGGCTTAAACGGGCGGAGGGTCACCTGCGCGGCGTCATCTCCATGATCGAGACGGGTCGCGCCTGCGTCGATATCGCCCAGCAACTGCACGCGGTGGAAAGTGCCGTCGCTCAGGCCAAACGGACTCTGATCCGAGATCACCTCGACCACTGTCTCGGTGCTGCGACGGACAGCCTGTCCGATGCGCAAAAAGATGCAGTTGCGGCCTTCCGCGACATCACCCGATATCTGTGAGGCATTGCTATGCTGTCCACCCTGGCCCATCGCGACTATCGCCACCTCTTTCTTGCGCAGGTCGTCGCGCTCATCGGCACAGGGTTGCTGACAGTAGCGTTGGGCTTGCTGGCGTTCCGCATTGCCGGCAAGGACGCGGGCGCGGTGCTTGGCACGGCACTCGCTATCAAGATGATCGCCTACGTGGTCGTCGCGCCTGTTGCGTCCGCCTTCACCGACCGGTTGCCGCGCCGGGCCGTACTGGTTTCGCTCGATGTGGTGCGGGCGGCCATCGCGCTGATGTTGCCCTTCGTCACCGAGATCTGGCAGATCTACTTGCTGATTTTCGTGCTGCAGGCCGCATCCGCCGGTTTCACACCGACCTTCCAGGCAACCATCCCCGATGTATTGCCCGACGAGCGCGAATACACACAGGCGCTGTCGCTCTCTCGTCTTGCCTACGATCTGGAGAGCCTGGCGAGCCCGATGCTTGCAGCGGCGCTGCTGACAGTGATCTCTTACAACAACCTGTTCGTCGGCACGGTGATCGGCTTCCTGGGTTCAGCCGCGCTTGTGCTGTCAGTCGCACTGCCAAAGCCAAAACCCGTGCCGCCGCGTAGCATCTGGGACCGTACGACACGGGGAATGCGCCTCTATCTGGCCACGCCAAGGCTGCGCGGATTGCTTGCGCTGAACCTTGCCGCAGCCGCAGGTGGCGCGCTGGTGTTCGTCAATACGGTTGTGTTCGTGCAAGGGGCGTTCAGCCTTGGCGAACGGCAGGTCGCGCTGGCGCTGGCCTGCTTTGGCGGGGGCTCGATGCTGGTCGCGCTCGCGCTGCCCCGGCTCCTTGACCGGCTTGCGGATCGGCCCGTCATGCTCG
>JBOFZC010000247.1:0-23082 GCA_051654985.1 Rhabdaerophilum sp. | reverse complement strand
CCGCTTCGAGGTCACCCCGGAAGAAGCCGGCCTTGCCCGTGCCGCGCCGGAAGCCCTCAAAGGCGGTGAGCCCTCTGAGAATGCGCAGGCCTTGCGCGATGTGCTCGAGGGCAAATCAGGGGCGTATCGCGATATCGCGATCCTCAACGCAGCCGGAGCACTTTTGGTCGCGGGTAAGGCCGCGACACTGAAAGACGGCGCTGGCCTCGCAGCTTCAGCGATTGATTCTGGCAAGGCCAAAGCCCTGCTCGCGCGCGTTGTCGCCGTTTCGAACGCGTAATGTCATGAGCGATATCCTGCGCCAGATTGAGGCCACGAAACGCGAGGAAGTCGCGGCGGCGAAAGCCAGGGTTTCGCTGGCTGAATTGCGCAAAAAGGCGGAAGTGGTCTCCGCACCGCGCGGTTTTCTCGCGGCGCTAGAGCGCAAGCTTGAGGCAGGACAATTTGCCCTGATCGCCGAGATCAAGAAAGCCAGCCCTTCCAAAGGCCTGATCCGTGCTGATTTTGACCCGCCCGCTCTCGCCCGCGCCTATGAGGCCGGCGGAGCGGCATGCCTCTCGATCCTCACGGATGGCCCCTATTTTCAGGGCGCGCCGGAATATCTGGTCGCCGCGCGCGCGGCCACGTCCCTTCCCGTGATCCGCAAGGATTTCCTGATCGAGACGTATCAGGTGTTCGAGGCCCGTGCGATGGGCGCGGATTGCATTCTCGTGATCATGGCGAGTGTCGATGATGCGCTGGCCGCTGATTTGGTCGCCACCGCCACCGCGCTCGGCATGGATAGCCTCGTTGAGGTGCATGACGATGCGGAGCTGGAGCGGGCCTTGAAGCTGCCATCGAGGCTCATCGGCATCAACAACCGCGATTTGAAGAGCTTTCAGGTCGATCTGGCTGTTTCGGAACAGCTCTCGAAGCTTGTGCCCGAGGACAAACTCCTCGTCGGTGAAAGCGGAATTTTCACCCATGCCGATTGCCAGCGCCTCGCGAAATCCGGAATTTCGACCTTCCTTGTCGGCGAAAGTCTGATGCGGCAGGCGGATGTCGCACAAGCTACCCGCGCGCTGCTTGGCCTGCCAGAATTACAGGCCGCGACATGAGCGATCCGCGCCTCACACACCTCGATGCCTCAGGCGCGGCCCACATGGTGGATGTGGGCGACAAGGCGCTGACCTCGCGGGAAGCGGTCGCCGAGGGTCGAGTGGTGATGGCCTCGGAAACGCTGAAACTCATCCGCGAGGGGCTGGCAAAAAAAGGCGATGTCATCGCCACAGCGCGCATCGCCGGCATCATGGCCGCGAAGAAAACGCATGAGCTGATCCCGCTCTGCCATCCCTTGCAGCTCACGAAAGTGTCGCTCGACATCACACCAGATGAAAGCCTTCCCGGCCTCCAGGTGCGTGGTCTCGCTCGCGTCACCGGCCAGACCGGGGTGGAGATGGAGGCGCTGACAGCCGTTTCGGTGGCGTGCCTCACGATCTACGACATGGCGAAAGCGGTGGATCGTGGCATGCGCATCGAAGGCATCCGTCTGCTCGAGAAGCGCGGCGGCAAATCCGGCGATTGGATCGCGGAATAAGATGAGCGCCCCGGTTGCGCCCTCGCCGCTTCTGCCGGTTCCCGAAGCCCTCGCGCGCATACTTGGCACAGCTTCAGGCCGCCCGCGAGATATTGAAACGATCTCGATCCATCACGCGGCGGGGCGCGTTCTCGCGGCTGATCTTATCGCTCAGCGCACGCAACCACCTTACGCCGTCTCGGCGATGGATGGTTACGCTTTGCGCTCCGAAGATGCTCTCTCCAATAAGCCGCTGCGCATTATCGGGGAAAGTGCAGCGGGACACGCGTTTTCCGGTCACGTGGGCGCCGGTGAAGCCGTTCGCATCTTCACTGGAGCTGCCGTGCCAGCGGGTGCTGACGCCATTCTCATTCAGGAAAATGCGGACGTTGAAGGTGATCATCTCCGTCCGCTCAGCCCGGTCGAAGCCGGCAAACATATCCGGGCCGCAGGGCGCGATTTTATGGCTGGAAGCACCGGCCTGACCGCAGGGCAGCGTCTAAACGCGGCCCGCCTTGCATACGCCGCCTCGATGAACCATGCGGAGGTTCAGGTGTTCCGTCGTCCGCGCGTAGCGTTGCTCGCAACGGGCGACGAACTTGCCATGCCCGGTCCTGATCTCGCGGAAGAGAGCATCATTGCCTCAAGCGCCATCGGCCTGGCCGCGCAGGTGCGGGCAGCCGGCGCGGAAGTGATTGACCTTGGCATCGCAAGCGACACGGAGGCGAGCCTGCACGCCGCTTTCGATATGGCAGAGGCGATCAAGGTCGATCTTGTGGTGACAACTGGCGGCGCATCGGTTGGCAAGCACGATCTCGTGCGTCCAGTGCTCGCGGCACGTGGATCGCGGCTCGACTTTTACAAAATCGCGATGCGCCCTGGAAAACCACTAAATTTCGGCGTGACAGGGCCGATGCTCTATCTCGGCCTGCCCGGAAATCCGGTTTCAACGATGGTTTGCGCCCAGCTTTTTTTGCTGCCGCTTATGGCTGCCTTGCAAGGTGATGCCGAAGCGGGATTCGATCGGCGCGAACCTGCCATAGCGGGCCAAGCATTGCCCCCGAATGATCTGCGCGAAGAGTATATGCGTGCCACGCTTTCGCGCGACACAGCAGGACGCTTGGTTGCGATGCCGGTCGCTGATCAGGATTCCTCACTCGTCAGCCTCTATTCCGCGGCGGATGCCCTGCTGATCCGCCCTGCTCACGCGCCGGCTGAGCCTGCCGGCGCACCGTGCTGGATTATCCGAATCTCGTAGGCAACTGAAACGAACGCTTGCAGAACGCAAGCTGAACATGGTAAAGATGTTCAGGGTTTGTTTTAACCGCGAGTCGCGGTTGATCTCAGGGGTTTTCGGCATGCTCACACGCAAGCAGATGGAATTGCTGCGCTTCATTCACGAGCGCCTGACAGAAAATGGCGTGCCGCCCTCCTTTGACGAGATGAAAGAGGCGCTCGATCTCAAATCAAAATCCGGCATCCATCGGTTGATCCTCGCGCTTGAAGAGCGTGGCTTCATCCGTCGCTTGCCGAACAGGGCGCGCGCGCTGGAAGTGATCCGCCTGCCGGAAATGCAGGCGCCACGTCCGGGACGCCAGCGCTTCGCGCCGAGTGTCATCGAGGGCGATCTCGGCAAGGTGCGCGCGCCCCAGCCCGAGCAGGAAGTGCCGCGCTCTGTGGCGATCCCCATTATGGGGCGCATCGCCGCCGGCACACCAATCACTGCGCTTCAGAACCGTTCCTCGACGGTGGATATCTCGCCCGAATTCTTGAGCCACGGCGAGCATTATGCGCTCGAAGTGCGCGGTGACTCGATGATCGAAGCTGGAATTTTCGACGGTGATCTCGTGGTGATCAGGAAGCAGGAAAGTGCCAATACTGGCGATATCGTTGTGGCCTTGATTGACGATGAGGAAGCGACTCTCAAACGGTTGCGTCGCAAAGGGGCCTCCATTGCACTGGAAGCCGCCAACCCGAATTATGAGACACGGATCTTTGGCCCGGACCGCGTGCGCGTGCAGGGTCGTCTGGTGAGCCTGATCCGGCGCTATTGAGCGGCTGGTGGCAATAGGCCGGGTTCGTCATCGAGCAGGCTTGGAGCATCCGCCCTTTTGCGCGAGGCGGGATCCGACGTCGTTGCTTCCAGTGAAGATGCGGCTTGGTCGGCGACGGCTGGTTCTGGCGGCAGCGTGCGCCGCCACGGTCTTGGCTTTGCGGGATCAAGACTGGTTTCCCGAGCAGTGATCCGGGCGCCATCGAGCATGATGCGCTGCGCTCCGTATCGGCGGTGGGTGTCTTCGGCGATCAGAGTTGTGTTTATGGCGCATGCTTCAGATGTGAATCGCCACGGCGTGATGATCAGGCTGGCGCGTTGGCAATCGAGACGAACCGCTTCAGGCGTGAGACTGAGTGCAAGGCGCTGGCCCTTTGCCGTGCGTCCGGTGCAGCCCTGTTTGTCGCATTGCGTGCCCTGCCTCAGGGTCGGGTCAGCCGGCGATCGCGCATCGCCCAGGGCAGGCAACCATTGCTGCAACGTGAAATTCGAAGGCGTTCCCGGCGAGAGGAGGGTATATCGCCCGTCTTCAGACTTGAACAAAGCCATGCGTCCGTCCGGCGCGATCATCAGGTCAGGCAAGGGCGTCGCCCGGAGGAGGACAGCCCAGAGGATCAGGATCGGGATGGAAGCAAAGCGAATTGCGCTTCTGAAGACCACCAGAACGATCAGCGCGATCACGAGCAATCCAAAGAGATAGGCCGGCGCGCGCGGCACCGGTGGAGCAGCACCCTCCAGGCTCGCGACCTTGTTCGCGACAAACAACACGCCACGCATCCCTTCGCCCATCACCGCCCAGACGAGGCCATCAAGCCCGAACGGCACCAGCAATGTGCCGATTACCGCGCAAGGCATGACCACCAGGGATACGAGCGGGATCGCCAGCGCATTGCCGATCAGTCCGTAAGGGTTGAGGCGATGGAAGTGATAGGCGGAAAACGGCGCTGTCGCGAGCGAGGCGAGGATCGTTGTTGCGAGAATGCCGCCGAAGGCGAGTAGCATGATATGCATGGATCGAGCCAAAAATCCCGGCTTCACAAAACCACGCTGTACTTCTTCGGGTTCACGCTCTGGACGATACCGCCGCCAGAGTTCATTGCCGGCAATCAATGCCGCGACAGCAGCAAAAGACATCTGAAAGCTTGGACCCAACAGGGATTCCGGCTCACGCGCCAGCACGATCAGTGCAGAAATCGCAACATTGCGCATGGCCAGAGCGGGGCGATCGACCAGAATAGCCCCGAGCATCACGAGGGTCATGATCAGCGAACGCTCGGTCGCAACTTCTGATCCCGAAAAGATGCAATAGGCAGTGGCGCCACCCATCGCCCCCGCCGCGGCCCATTTCTTGATCGGGTAACGCAAGGCGATGACGGGAAACAGGGCCAGCAAAGCCCTCAAACTCCAGAACATCACGCCCGCGGCCATCACCATGTGCAACCCGGAAATCGAGACGATGTGATAGAGGCCGGAGCCGCGCAAATCCTCGTTGGTCTCGTTCGAAATCAAACCGCGTTTTCCGGTGACAAGAGCCGCCGCCAGCGCACCTTCGTCGCCGCCGATGGCGCGTGCGATGCGTTCGGTCAGCGCGTTGCGCCAGCGGTCGATCGCGGCATTGAGGCGCAACGAAGAATCGGGGCGGATCTCCGTCGGTTGTGCCTCAATCCGCCCGATCGTGTATCCGACGCCGCCAACCGCTCGAAAAAAGCTCTCTCGCCGGAAATCATATCCACCCGGCATTGCGGGTTCAGAGGGCGACGAAAGCCGCGCGCGTAGCTGGATATGATCGCCAGCCACGTATTGGGCGGCACCAGGTGCCCCAATACGCAGTCGATAGGGAACCGCTTGACCACGCGCATCCTCGATAGCCGTGACGCGCAAAGTGATGCGATGCCGGCGTGGTGTTGCGTCCACGGCCTCGATGAATCCGGACACGCGATAGAGCCCGGGCTGCTCCAGCATAGGCGAAGCGATCAGCGCGGTCCGCCATGTCGCTGCGGCAAAACCTGCCGCGAGAAAGGCGAGTGCGATCAGCACGGGGCGCGGACCACGCAGAAGCAAAGCCGAGATCGCAAATATCGATGCGAGGCTTGCTCCAGCCCAAAGGTTTGGCTCTGTCGCCGCAGCGAAGTAAATGAGAATTCCCATGGCGAAAGCGACAGGCAGCAGGAGAAATCCTGTCCGCGCCGCCTGCTCCTGCTCGATCCAGTGCGAGACGCTGGCGGAAAGCGCACTAAAAAGCTCGGATTGCCCCAACCAAGGCCGGATGGGCAGGGCGATGGATGCCGGGCGCAAGCGCTTCCTCATTCCAGCTCGCCCTCCCCTCAAGCGACCATTTGCGCGCGCCCGGCATCATGGTAGAGCGCCCGGATCAGGGCGGCAACGCCCCTCCCGCCTTCACTGGAAAGAACCAGCCGTGCCCGCACCAGACCCGATCGTCACGCGTTTTGCGCCCTCCCCCACAGGTTTTCTGCATATCGGCGGCGCGCGCACAGCCCTTTTTAACTGGCTGCTCGCACGCAGGCATGGCGGCAAAATGTTGCTGCGCATTGAGGATACCGACCGGGTGCGCTCGACGCCTGAAGCGATTGAGGCAATCATTGATGGACTGAAATGGCTCGGGTTGAGCTGGGATGGCGATGTGATCTATCAGTTCGCGCGCGCGCCGCGCCATCGCGCGGTGGCTGAGGAAATGCTCGCGCGCGGCACGGCCTATAAGTGCTACGCCACGGCCGAGGAACTCGACGCGATGCGCGAGGCAGCGAAAGCTGCGGGCAAGCCGATGCGCTATGATGGCCGTTGGCGTGACAAAGGTCCGGCGGATCACGCCAAGGCGGAATCTGAGGGGCGCAAATATGTCATCCGCCTGAAGGCTCCGCAGAGCGGGCAGACCATCGTCAACGATCTTGTTCAAGGCACAGTGACTTGGGAGAACGAGAATCTGGATGATCTCGTGCTGCTGCGGTCCGATGGCAACCCGACCTATATGCATGCCGTGGTGGTCGATGATCACGATATGGGCGTGACGCACATCATCCGTGGCGATGATCACCTCACCAATGCTGCGCGCCAAAGCCAGATTTATGAGGCTATGGGCTGGAAAGTACCCTTCATGGCGCATATTCCGCTGATCCACGGGGCGGATGGCGCGAAGCTCTCGAAGCGCCACGGTGCGCTCGGGGTCGAGGCCTATCGCGCGCTGGGCTATCTGCCCGAGGCTTTGTGCAACTATCTCTTGCGTCTTGGATGGGCGCATGGCGATCAAGAGATTTTCTCAACGGACGAAATGACCGCCGTGTTTGACCTCAAAAATGTTGGGCGCTCAGCAGCGCGCTTCGATTTCACGAAGCTCGAAAGCATCAACGGTCATTACATGCGCAAAACGGCCGATTCGGCTTTGCTTGCTGCCGTGCGCGATGTGCTGCCCCATATTGAGGGTGGCGAGGAGCTGCTCATGGCGTTGACGCCCGAGAAGGAAGCGCAATGGCTTGCTGCGATGCCCGGCCTGAAGGAGCGTGCAAAAACGCTGGTTGAGCTGATTGATGGCTCGCGCTTCCTGTTCGCGCAACGCCCCCTCGCGATGGATGAAAAGGCCGCGGAAATTCTCGCAAAAGATGGCAAGGCCACACTCGCCCGCCTTGTCGCGCGGCTGGAAGCGGTTACATCCTGGGATGCGACGATACTGGAAGAAGCCGTTCGCGCGGAGTCTGAAACCTCGGGCATGAAATTAGGTGCCCTCGCTCAACCTTTACGCGCGGCCTTGACCGGGCGCTCGACGTCTCCGGGGATTTTTGAAGTGCTTGTTGTTCTCGGACGCGAGGAATGTCTGGGTCGATTGCGGGATCAAAGCTGATCATTGCGCTTTCCGAAGCAGCCCCATGCGGCCATGCTGGAACATCAGCCGGAAGCCTAACTTGACACGCCAAGGGTTTCCATTACGGCTCTGGCCTGAATTCATGTGGCAGCGCAGCACAAGCTGATCTGCCCCGGCAACGCAGAGCGTGGCGGGTACGAAAAGCGGCCCGCATACTCACAATGGGAGGGTGCTATGACGGCGCATTCGATGACCTTGAAAATAGACGACAAGGTGTTGGATCTCCCGGTTCGAGCCGGCACGATCGGCCCTTCGGTGGTGGATATCGGCAAGCTCTATTCCACCACTGGCATGTTCACCTATGATCCAGGCTTTACCTCTACCGCAGCCTGCGAATCGAAAATCACCTACATCGATGGTGACGAGGGCGTGCTGCTCTATCGCGGATACCCGATTGAGCAGTTGGCCGAGCATGGTGATTTCCTCGAGACCTGCTACCTCTTGCTTTACGGCGAATTGCCGACCGCCGCCCAGAAAAGCGATTTCGTCAACCGCGTCACGCGCCACACGATGGTGCATGAGCAGATGGCCCGGTTCTTCCAGGGCTTCCGCCGCGACGCGCATCCCATGGCGGTGATGGTGGCCTCCGTCGGTGCGATGTCGGCCTTCTATCACGACTCGACGGATATTTCGGACCCCTATCAGCGCATGGTTGCGTCCATCCGCATGATTGCAAAAGTGCCCACGCTTGCGGCGATGGCCTATAAATATTCCATCGGCCAGCCGTTCATCTACCCGCTGAATAGCCTCGATTTCACCTCGAACTTCCTGCGCATGTGCTTCGCTGTGCCGGCCGAAGAATACAAGGTGAACCCGGTTCTGAGCCGCGCGCTCGATCGTATTTTCATCCTGCATGCCGATCATGAGCAGAACGCCTCGACCTCGACCGTGCGCCTCGCAGGCTCGTCGGGCGCGAACCCCTTCGCCTGTATCGCGGCGGGTGTGGCCTGCCTTTGGGGCCCGGCGCATGGCGGAGCGAACGAAGCCGCCTTGCAAATGCTCCAAGAGATTGGCCGCCCCGAAAACATCCAGAAATATATCGCGAAAGCCAAGGACAAGAACGATCCGTTCCGCCTGATGGGCTTCGGTCATCGCGTCTACAAGAACTACGATCCGCGCGCCAAGATTATGCAGAAGACCTGCCATGAAGTGTTGCAGGAACTCGGAATCAAGGATGATCCGCTGCTCGAAACCGCGATGGAACTCGAGCGTGTGGCGCTCAGCGACCCCTATTTCATCGAGAAAAAGCTCTACCCGAACATCGATTTCTACTCGGGCATCACCTTGAAGGCGATGGGCTTCCCCACGGACATGTTCACCGTGTTGTTCGCGCTGGCGCGCACCGTCGGCTGGATCGCGCAGTGGAAAGAAATGATCGAAGATCCGTCGCAGCGCATCGGTCGTCCGCGCCAGATCTACACTGGCGCGCCGCTCCGCGATTACACGCCGGTGGCGCAGCGCCGCTGAGCGGGCTCACCCCAATCCAAGAATGTGAAAGGCGCCCCGTGGGGCGCCTTCTTTATTGTCGCAATGCCCGAAATCTTGCCAATGGCAAGACTGTCGGCCAATTTTGTCGCCGACTCGCAGAAACTAGGTCCGATTCATATGATCAAATGGCTCGACTTCATGTTTCGAAATGTTTTTGCACGAAGAACCGATTCAGAAGCCGTGTTTTTGCTTGGTGCAGAGCATTGCCCACCCTTACCGTCCGGCGTTTTGGAGCATGGGAAAGAATTGGCGCGAACACGATGCGCTACAAACTCCAAATTGGCTTATGTATTTGGCCAAGCGATCACGCAATTGAAGCCACAGACGATTGCTGAGGCTGAGTCCATTCTCGCTGAGCATGAACAAAGTCTTGCGGGTCACTATCCCATCGAGAAAGTCGGCTGGTCGCCTGTCGATGTTAAGAAATTTATTGAAACGCTTTCTGTCGGTGTTGAGCTTCCTCACAAGACGGAAGAATACTTATATGTTTCAACGAATAAATCCGGAGACTGGCATTTTCTAAGATACTACGCCTACGTCTGTCAGTCTGGCGGCAAGCAAAAAGACGACTATTGCTTGGGTTGGATTGGTCTTGGGGGCCTTCGCGTTGAAGCAAGAGGAGACCAATCATCGATCAAAGAGATTATCCTGTTTGCCGAAAGCGAACCAAGGCACAAAAATAGCATCGAGGCTTCGATTGGACGCGGTCTACGCTGTGCATGCGAGATTTTGCTTCATGTCTCGGCCCTCCCCGCAGAACTCTTGTCGTCGATGCGGGATGCAAAGGAATGCACAGTCAACGCCGCGGGGGTAGAAATAACCTATAAAACGTCGACGGGTTATTATCGCCCGGCTGACATGGATTTAACAGCGATTATTGTCACCTTACGCAAGAACAATTAAAACTCGGAGGCTGGCTTTATTCCACCGTGACGCTCTTCGCCAGATTGCGCGGCTGGTCCACGTCTTTCCCCATCACCACCGCCGTGTGATAGGCGATGAGCTGCGCGGGGATGGCATAGACAAAGGCTGAGAATTCCGGCGCCATATCAGGCATCGCGATCTCGGCGATCGTTTCCACAGCGGCATCGCGGCCGATGCCTTCCGGGCCGATCAACACGATCGCGCCACCGCGTGCCGCGACCTCCTGCACATTCGAAACGGTTTTCTCGAACCAATGATCGCGCGGGGCCATGACGATCACCGGCATCGCCTCATC
The DNA here is from genome assembly GCA_051654985.1 of Rhabdaerophilum sp. Classification (GTDB taxonomy): domain Bacteria; phylum Pseudomonadota; class Alphaproteobacteria; order Rhizobiales; family Beijerinckiaceae; genus Rhabdaerophilum. Next base: position 12,893 of record JBOFZC010000247.1, on the reverse strand, counting down.
GATGAGCGCGATGGGGCCGTGCTTGAGTTCACCTGCAGCATAACCCTCGGCGTGGATATAACTGATTTCCTTGAGTTTCAGCGCGCCTTCCATGGCAAGTGGGAAGGATGTCCCACGCCCGAGATAGAGCACATCCGTGGCCCTTGAAAGCTCGCGCGCCAAAGCTTCGATCGGCTCTTCGTTCTTGAGCGCCTCAGCAATCAGGCCCGGAATGGCGATCAGCTGGCTCACGAGTTGCTTTTCGCGCTTGGCGTCGATCACACCGCGCGCCCGGCCCGCGGCAATCGCAAGGCAGGCGAGCACAGTGAGCTGGCAAGTGAAAGCTTTTGTGGACGCGACACCGATTTCCGGCCCAGCCAAGGTGGAAGCGACAACATGGCTTTCGCGTGCGATCGTGCTCGTCGGCACATTCACGACGGCCACCACATGCTGACCCTGTTCTTTGGCATAGCGCAGAGCGGCGAGCGTATCCGCTGTCTCGCCCGATTGCGAAATCACAAGCATGGCGTCGCCCGGTGACATCGGCGCTTCGCGGTAGCGGAACTCCGAGGCGATATCGATCTCAACCGGAAGGCGCGCAAGACGTTCGAACCAATATTTTCCGATCTGTCCGGCGATGAAAGCCGTGCCGCAGGCCGAGATAGAAAGCCGGCTTATTTTCGCAAAATCGAACGGCAGGTCAAACGGCAGACGCACCTGGCCGGTGCCCATATCGATATAATGCGCGAGCGTGCGGCCGATGACTTCCGGCTGCTCATGGATTTCCTTGGCCATGAAGTGCCGGTGATTGCCTTTGTCAACCAGAAACGCCCCGGCCTGGGATTTCTGGCTCTTGCGGACAACCTTTCGGCCGGTTTCATCGAAATAGCGCGTGGAAACGCGGTCCAGAACCACCCAATCGCCATCCTCGAGATAGGTGATCGTGTCCGTAAACGGGGCCAATGCGAGGGCATCCGAGCCGAGATACATTTCGCCTTCGCCATGCCCCACAGCGAGAGGCGCACCACGCCGCGCGCCGATCAGCAGGTTTTCCTCGCCCTTGAAAAGGAAAGCGAGCGCGAATGCGCCATGCAGGCGCGGCAAAGCGGCTTTGACGGCCTCTTCGGCGCTCATCTGCTTGTCCATCAAGGATGTCACGAGATGCGCCACGACTTCTGTGTCGGTTTCTGAGGCAAAAACACGGCCCTCAGCCTGCAATTCCTCGCGCAGTTCGCGGAAATTCTCGATAATCCCGTTGTGAACCACGGCAAGCCGCGCTGTCGCATGCGGATGCGCGTTGTTCTCGGTCGGCTTGCCATGTGTGGCCCAGCGCGTATGGCCAATACCTGCGTGACCCTGCACGGGGCTTTCACGCAGCTTTGCCTCAAGGTTTTTCAGCTTGCCTTCAGCGCGCACCCGCACGATTTCACCGCCATGCAGCACCGCGACGCCGGCGGAATCATAGCCGCGATATTCGAGGCGTTTCAGCGAATCCACAATCTCGAACGCGACGGGTCCTTTGCCGAGAATGCCGACAATGCCGCACATGATGCCTCCGATTCCAAACCTGCCTGAGCTGGCGAGACGAGTGCCAGAGCCTGCGCAATTGCACAAATCACGTTGAGAAACGGTTTGTGACGGCGCGAACGCTGTGGATTTTCAGCGGGATGGTTTCTTTTTCGCGACATTTTCCGGTCGCGCGCGGAAAGCCCCGGCCCATCCCTCGATGTTTACCTGCTTGCCGCGCGCGACGGCAAGCGCATGATCCGGCACGGTCTTGGTGATCACCGAACCCGAGCCGATATAGGCTCCATCACCGATCTTGATGGGCGCGACGAGTGCGGAGTTCGAGCCAATGAAAGCCCCCTCGCCGATCTCTGTGCGGAACTTTCGGAAGCCATCGTAATTGCAGGTGATCGTGCCAGCACCGATATTGGCACCCGCTCCGATCGTAGCATCCCCAATGTAAGTGAGGTGGTTGACCTTCGCGCCCTTGCCGATCTCCGCAGCTTTGACCTCAACGAAATTACCCACCTTCGCACCCTCGCCGAGGTTTGCACCGGGCCGCAAACGCGCATAGGGGCCGATCGTTGCCCCCGCAGAAAGAGTTGCGCCTTCGAGATGCGAGAAGGCATGGATCACCGCGCCCTCACCGATGGAAACCCCTGGACCGAACACACAATTCGGCTCGATCAGGACATCGCGCTCGATTGTGGTATCGAGCGAGAAAAACACGGTTTGCGGCGCGATCATGGTCACGCCGTTTTTCAAATGCTCCGTGCGGAGGCGATTCTGGAGCACGCCCTCGCAGGCCGCGAGCTGTGCCCGATCATTCACGCCCTGCGCTTCTTCCTCGGGCACCTCGATCACGGTGGCAGAGAACCCGCGCGCGCTGGCGAGCGCCACACAATCCGTGAGGTAGAACTCGTTCTGTGCGTTCTTGGACTGCACCGATTTCAGCAATCCCAGCGCGATATCGCCGCGCAGGGCCATCAATCCGCCATTGCAAAGCGTGATTCTGCGTTCCTTCTCGGTCGCGTCCTTGTGTTCTCGAATTCCGATGAGATGCTTGCCATCCATGATGAGCCGGCCATAGCCTGTGGGGTCTTTTGCCTGAAACCCCATCACGGCAACCGCAGTTTTACCTTTACCGACAGCTTCGGCCAAAGCCCTTATTGTCTCGGGCCGCACCAGCGGCGTGTCACCGAACAGAATAACGACGGCGCCGAAGCCTTTTCCGATCGCCTTTTCGGCCTGCAGGACGGCATGGGCCGTGCCGCGCCGCTCGCGCTGTTCGACAATGAATGTGTCTGGCGAACGCAGTTCAATCTCCGCGGCGACATCTGGCCGATCCGGCCCAATCACGACCACTGTTTCACTCAGCCCTGCCGCTCGCGCACTGGCAAGCGCATGACCTACCAGGCTCAACCCGGCGACCTCATGCAGCACTTTCGGCCGGGCCGAGCGCATGCGCGTGCCTTCTCCGGCGGCGAGAATGATGGCGAGTGTCGTCTTTGAATGCGCGGCGGCGGCCATTGTGCCCTCATCGTCAAGCAGATTCGGCTTTGATATGTCGCTCTTCGGTTAAACGATCCGTTTCGACTTGTCTCGCCTGCCTTCACCGGTCTAGCTTCGCCCCGGCATCAACCAGGAGGCAGTCATGGGCTTGTTCAATTTCATCAAGAATGTCGGCGAGAAGATTTTTGGCGCCAGCGAGGCCCAGGCCGCACCGGCCGATACGCTCAAGGCCGAGGTCGCCAAGCACGGCTTCGATGTTGCAGGTCTCGATATCGAGGTCAGCGGCAACACTGTCAAAGTCGCAGGCACACCCTCGAATGCTGAAATCGCCGAGAAAATCGTGCTTGCCCTTGGTAACACGCTCGGGGTTTCAACCGTTGAAGCCAATTTCGATGTGCTGAAAAAGCCGCAATCCGTGATGTATGAGGTCAAAAAGGGCGATACGCTCTGGAAGATTGCCGAGACCAATTACGGCAAGGGCAAGGGCAACCAATACGAGGGGATTTTTGAAGCCAACAAGCCGATGCTGAAGCATCCGGATAAAATCTATCCCGGCCAGATCCTGCGGATCCCCCCGCTCGCTTGAGCGCATTTTCACCAAAAACACAAACCGGGTATGCGCGATGCGCCTGCCCGGTTTTCTTTTGTTGACCCCCGGGCGCGAACCGCCTATCTCGCCCCATCCAGTTTGGTGAGAGCTCGTAGCTCAGTCGGTAGAGCACGTGACTTTTAATCATGGGGTCGTGGGTTCGAATCCCACCGAGCTCACCATTTTGGACGATCCTGAGAAGCGAACCCACGACTGAACCCGGATTTCGTGGTTGGGCTTTGCCCAGAACGAAATCCGAAAAGAGAGATCTGGGTTCGAATCCCACCGAGCTCACCATTTTGGACAGACGTGAAAACCGCCGGCTTTCAAGCGTCGTATAGAGCCAGGCATGAACGACACTTCCCCCTGCACCAAAGTTTGCACCACGGACCCCGTGACAGGCTTTTGCCTCGGCTGCGGGCGCACGGGCGCTGAAATCGGGCAGTGGATTTACATGTCGAGCGGTGAGCGCATTGCGCTCAAGCGCACCCTTCCCGCACGGATGTCCATGCTCGCGGCGCGTGATGGCCGCTGCGTCGTGCGCCAGAAAGCGCGCTGATCAGACGTTTCTGCGCTCGTAGCTCTCGAGCGTGTTCTCCAGCAGACAGGCGATCGTCATCGGGCCGACGCCACCCGGAACCGGAGTGATCGCGCCGGCGATGGGCAGCACGGCGTCGAAATCGACATCTCCGACAAGCTTCGTTTTTTCCCCCGAGGGGATGCGATTGATGCCAACGTCAATCACGATCGCGCCGGGTTTCACATGCTCTGCACCAATGAGTTTCGGGCGACCCACGGCAGCGATGAGAATATCGGCCTGCCGGCAAATTTCCGCCAAATCACGTGTGCGGGAATGCGCGATTGTCACCGTGCAATTCTCGGCCAACAGCAATTGCGCCATCGGCTTGCCAACAATGTTCGAGCGCCCCACGACGACCGCATGGAGGCCTGAGAGGTCGCGTCGCTGCGAACGGATCAGATGCATCGAGCCGCGCGGCGTGCAGGGCACGAAGGCTTTCCCGCCGCTTGAAAGCCGCCCAACATTGATGGGGTGAAACCCGTCGACATCTTTCGCGGGATCAATGGCTTCGATCACCGCTTCTGCATCGATCTGTTTGGGCAGCGGCAATTGCACGAGAATGCCATCGACAGCCGGATCAGAATTCAGTGTAGCGATCAGCGCCAGCAAAGCGGCCTGGGATGTCTCGACAGGCAGGCGATGCTCAATCGAGACCATGCCAATCTCGCGCGTCTGCTTCGCCTTCGAGTTGACATAGACTTGGCTCGCAGCGTCTTCGCCCACCAGCACGACGGCAAGGCCGGGTGCGCGACGACCCGCAGCAATATGCACCGCGACCCGCAAGGCCAGTTCAGATCGCAACGTGGCCGCAACCGCTTTTCCATCGATTACAGTGGCTGGCATGGCGAATTCTCCGGCGAAATGCTGAAATCAGCGCTTAGCACGCGTGCCGACTGTTCTAAAAGCCTGAAATCGCGATCAGAACAGGCCTTCCACGACGCCATGAGCATCGAGATGGATGCGTTCCGCTGCCGGCTCGCGCGGTAAACCGGGCATGCGCAGCACATCACCGCAGATCATTACGACAAATCCGGCACCTGCCGACAGGACGCAATCGCGCACCGGCACAATATGCCCTGAGGGTGCGCCAATCAGCTTGGGATCAGCCGAAAACGACATCTGTGTTTTTGCAACGCAAATCGGCAGACTGCCATATCCAGCTTCCTCGAAGCGACGCAGTTTTTCGACCGCCTCAGGGGCAATTGTGATGCCATCAGCGCCATAGATTTCGCGCGCGACAACCCGCATTTTCTCTTCCAGTGCAAGGGTGTCGGTATAGATCGGCCTGAAAGCTTCACCTGCATTGGGATGCTCGGCGATGGCCGAGACACGGCGGGCCAGATCCTCGGCCCCCTTGCCGCCCTCTTCCCAATGGCGGCAGATGACCGCATCTGCGCCAGTCTTCTCCTTGACCAGTCGCAGGAGCTCCGCCGTTTCTGCTTCAGTATCGGCGGTGAAATGGTTGATCGCCACCACGGGTTCGAGCCCATATTTGCGGATATTCGCGATATGCCTTGCGAGATTAGCGAAACCCGCCTGCAAGGCCGGGATGTTCTCGTGGCCGAGATCATTTTTTGCGACGCCACCATGCATTTTCAACGCCCGCAGGGTCGCAACGATGACAACGGCGGCGGGTCGCAGACCTGCGATGCGGCATTTGATATCGAGGAACTTCTCGGCGCCGAGATCGGCACCAAAACCGGCTTCGGTGACGACAAAATCGCCGAGAGACAACGCAGCTTTCGTCGCAATCACGGAATTGCAGCCATGCGCGATATTCGCGAAAGGGCCGCCGTGAACAAAAGCCGGGCTGCCTTCCAGCGTTTGCACGAGGTTGGGTTGAAGCGCATCCTTGAGCAACACGGTCATTGCACCAGAAGCCTTGAGATCCGCGGCCTTCACGGGGCGACGATCGCGCGTTTCGCCCACAATGATCCGCCCGAGGCGGTTCTCAAGGTCGGTGAGGTTCTCCGCGAGGCAGAACGCCGCCATCACTTCGGATGCCACGGTGATATCGAAGCCATCCTCGCGCGGAAAACCGTTCGAAACCCCGCCGAGCGACGAGATGATGCCGCGAAGCGCGCGATCATTCATATCCACCGCGCGCCGCCAGGTGATCCGTCTGGCATCAATTCCCAGCGCATTGCCCCAGTAGATATGGTTGTCGAGCATGGCCGAAAGCAGGTTGTGCGCCGCGCTGATCGCATGGAAATCGCCGGTGAAATGCAGGTTGATCTGCTCCATCGGCACGATTTGCGCATATCCACCGCCAGCCGCGCCACCCTTCACACCAAAGCAAGGCCCGAGCGAGGGCTCGCGCAAGGCGATCACCGTGCGTTTGCCGATCCGGTTCAGGGCATCACCAAGGCCAACCGTGGTGGTTGTTTTCCCCTCACCTGCCGGCGTGGGATTGATAGCAGTGACAAGGATGAGTTTCCCGGGCGCGCGGGCCGCTTGCTGCGAAGCGAGCCAGCCGAGATCGACCTTCGCGATCAGCTTGCCATAGGGCGAGAGTGCCTCATCGGGAATGCCGATGCTCCGCGCGATGTCTTCTATGGGTTTCAGCTGCGCCTGACGCGCGATTTCGATATCGCTTTTTGACATTCTAGACCCCTGGCCCACGCGTCCAGCCCGCTTTGGTTTCAGCCACGTAATCGGCATAGCGCCCCTCGGCAATGGCTGCGCGCGCGCCAGAGACCAGCTGTTGGTAATAGGCGATGTTGTTCCAGGTCAGCAGGATTTGCCCCAGCATCTCGTCCGACTTCGTGAGATGATGCAGATAGGCGAGCGAATAATCGCGTGCGGCAGGGCAATCCGAGGCTTCATCCATCGGCCTTTTGTCATCGGCGAATTTGGCGTTGCGGAGGTTGAGCTTGCCATGGCGCGTATAAGCCGTGCCATGCCGGCCCGCACGCGTTGGCATCACGCAATCAAACATATCGACACCGCGTGCGATGGCCTCGAGAATATCGTCGGGCGTGCCCACACCCATGAGATAACGCGGCTTCTCGCGCGGCAAATAAGGTTCTGTTGCCTCCAACGTCGCGAGCATTTCCGCTTGAGGCTCACCCACGGCGAGCCCGCCGATGGCGTATCCGGGAAGATCCAGTGCAACAAGGGCCTCTGCGCTCTCACGCCGGAGATGGCGGCTGGTGCCGCCCTGCACGATGCCGAACAAGGCCCGGCCGGGTTGGGAGCCAAATGCCACCTTGGAACGCTCAGCCCAACGCAGCGAAAGCCGCATGGCACGCTCGACTTCTTCATCTGAAGCCGGCAAACGAATGCATTCATCCAGCTGCATGATGATGTCGCTGTCGAGCAACAGCTGAATTTCAACGGATCGTTCCGGGGTGAGCTCGTGTTTCGAGCCATCGATATGCGATTGGAACGTCACGCCTTTTTCGGTTAGCTTGCGCAGAGCTGCGAGTGACATGACTTGAAAGCCGCCAGAATCCGTCAAGATCGGGTATGGCCAGCGGGCCATTTCATGAAGGCCGCCAAGGCGCGCAACGCGTTCCGCGCCAGGGCGCAGCATCAGATGATAGGTGTTGCCGAGAATGACATCGGCACCCGTCGAACGCACTTGATCCATCAAGAGGCCCTTCACGGTGCCGGCGGTGCCCACCGGCATGAAGGCGGGGGTGCGAATGTTACCACGGGGCATGGCAAGCACGCCCGTGCGCGCAGCACCATCGTTCGCATGAAGGGTGAAGGTCACTTGGCTCATGCGCGCTCCGGCCAAAGCAGGGATGAATCCCCATAAGAATAGAAACGATAGCCGTTTGAAATTGCATGCGCGTAGGCGGAACGCATTGGTACATAGCCGGCAAAAGCTGAGACAAGCATCAACAAAGTTGATTTTGGCAGGTGGAAATTGGTGATCAAGCCATCTACAGCCCGGAAATGATGTCCCGGACGGATGAAAATCTCGGTTTCTCCGAGAAAGGGCTGAACGAGGCCCTTTTCATCCGCAGCGCTTTCCAATAGCCGACAAACGGTTGTCCCGACGGCAACAACTCGCCCACCCTTTTCGCGGGTCTCGTTGATGCGCTTTGCCGTCACCACAGAGATTTCTCCCCACTCCGAGTGCATTTTGTGATCGGAAATCGCATCCGCTTTTACGGGCAGAAACGTGCCGGCACCGACATGCAATGTCAGAAAGGCATGGCCAATGCCTTTGGCTGTGAGCTTCTCGATCAGTGCAGGCGTGAAATGCAAGGAAGCCGTAGGAGACGCGACGGCGCCATCATTCCTTGCGAAAACAGTCTGGTAATCCGTTGAATCCACATCGCTTTCACTCTCGCCGATGCGCCTGCGCGCTTCAAGGATATAGGGCGGGAGCGGCATGGCACCGGCGAGTGCAATGGCTTCGTCGAGATCGGCGCCATCGCGATCAAAAGCGATCTCAACGATGCCCTCTTCGAGTTTGGAGGCAATGGTGCCGGTGAGAGAGATGGCCGCGCAACCCCTGATATCGCTCCCAAAAGCCACGCGATCACCGATTTTGAGCCGTTTTCCCGGCTTTGCGAAAGCGGTCCAGCGGCTCGAATCGAGGCGTTTCAGCAACAACGCTTCGATCGCCACCCGGTTTTCGTCGCGAATGCGCTGACCCAGAAGCCGGGCCGGAATGACCTTGGTGTCGTTGAAAACGAGGAGATCGCCGGGTTGAAGGAGCTCCGGCAAGTCCTGAAAAACCCGATCCTGCATTGCCCCCTGCCCCATAACGAGGAGCTTCGAGTGGTCACGCGGGGAAACCGGATGCAATGCGATGCGCGTGTCCGGAAGGTCGTAATCGAAATCGGCGAGCGTCAGCGACGCCTCGCCCGCCGGCTTCATTGTCATGTCTCAGGCATCCGCAGCGATGGTCGCCTTGGTGATGCGGTCCGGGTTGCGCACCGGCTCGCCACGCGCGAACTTGTCAACGTTGTCCATGCCTTCAATGACCTTGCCCCAGACCGTGTATTGCTTGTCGAGGAAGGTCGCGTCGTCAAAGCAGATGAAGAACTGCGAATTCGCGGAATCCGGGCTGCGCGACCGCGCCATCGAGCAGATACCGCGCACATGCGGCTCGGCGTTGAACTCGGCCTTCAGGTCCGGATAGTCCGAACCGCCCATACCGGTGCCATCGGGGCAACCACCCTGAGCCATGAAGCCGTCGATCACGCGGTGAAACGTGAGGCCATCGTAGAAGCCTTCGCGCACGAGCTTCTTGATATGCGTGACATGGCCTGGAGCAAGATCGGGGCGCAGTTCGATTGTGACCATACCCTTGGTCGTATCGAGGATGAGGGTGTTTTCAGCTTCGGCCATTCGCGGCACTCCTTTGAATAAAATCAATTACTTAATATCGGCGAGCACGCGCACGCGTACCATCTTATCGAGCGCATCCTGCGCCACGCGCTCGCGCTGCGGGTCGACCTTGCGGATGCGGTCAACATGCTCCATGCCCTCGGTCACGCGGCCCCAGATCGTGTACTGGCCGTTCAGGCTCGAGGCCTCGGCGAACATGATGAAGAACTGCGAATTCGCCGAATTCGGATCGGATGTGCGGGCCATACCCACAACACCGCGTGTATATCGCTCAGTGCGCGAGAATTCCGCCGGGAGATTGCCGAGATCAGAGCCGCCGCCGCCGGTGCCGGTCGGGTCGCCAGTCTGGGCCATGAAGCCCTCGAGCACGCGATGGAACACGACGCCGTTATAAAAGCCGCGGCGTGCCAGAACCTTGATCCGCTCAACGTGCTTTGGCGCGAGATCGGGGCGCATCGCGATCACGACGCGGCCGGTTTTGAGCTCGATGACGAGCGTATTCTCGGGATCGAGTTTCGGCGCGGGTGCGGGCTGCGCGAGCGCAAAACCGGGTATGAGAGCGGCAGCGGCGAGAAGGGTGCGACGGAGCATGGTTTACCTGCTTTCGAAAGATCAGCGCTTTTTCGGGAATTTTGTCTTCAATGCCTTGAGCACGGCTTTGGGCACAAAGCTCGAGACATCACCGCCGAGCGAAGCGATCTGGCGCACCAATGTGGCCGTGATCGGGCGCACCGGCGGAGAGGCCGGCACAAACACCGTTTGAATTTCGGAAGCGATCGTGCCGTTCATGCCCGCGAGCTGCATTTCGTAATCAAGGTCGGTGCCGTCACGCAGGCCGCGGATCAAAATGGTCGCGTTGGCGCGCCGTGCTGCATGCACCGTGAGATCATCGAAGGTGGTGACACGCACTGGCTTGTCGGCAACGGCTTCCTCAACCACCTTTTTGAGCATGGAGATCCGCTCGTCGACCGTGAACAACGGAGCCTTGCCCGGATGTGTACCGATAGCAATCACGAGTTCATCGGCGATCGCCAAAGCGCGGCGGATCACATCGAGATGCCCGTCGGTCGGCGGATCGAAAGAGCCGGCATAAAACGCGATATGGGGCATGGGGCCTCCGTTATGGGGACACGGCCTAGACGTAAAACGCCGTGTGCTCAAGCCCGCTTCATGTTTTCAAAAGCATGAGGCAACTCGCTCATATGCGAAATCACGAGCGCGGCACCTGCCTTGCTGAGCCGCTCACCGAGATCAGCAATGCCATTGGAAGCGCCTGTAAAGCCAATCACGGGCATTCCCGCGCGTCGCGCCGCCGTCACGCCTGCAGCGGAATCCTCAATCACGATGGCATGAGCCGGGTCGAGCCCCACTTGGCTCGCCGCGAAGAGAAACACATCGGGTGCAGGCTTGCCGCGCGCAACCTGTGAAGCGGAGTAGATATGCGGATCGAAATAACGCGCAAGGCCGGTCTGTTCGAGGTTCTTGCGCAGTTTCACCAATCCGGTTGAGGATGCGACCGCACGAGGGGCATCAATGCTTTCAATGGCTTCGAGGACGCCGGGGATCAGCGTGAGTTCTTCGGCGAAGCGGCGGTAAATCTCGGCGTCGATGGCATCATTGAACCCTTCCGGCAGCGGATGATCGATCTCGGCGCGCAGGATTTCCCAGGTTTGAGCGGCGGGAACGCCGGTGAAACGCGCGTTGAAGGTCTGCATCGTCATCGGCACGCCAATGCGCGTCAGCGCTTCAGCGCAGACCGAACCAGCGATGTGCTCACTATCGATCAGCGTGCCGTCGCAATCGTAGATGATGCCGAATTCCATGTTGCGCCGCCTTGTTCCCGAATCGCGGTTGATATGCCCCTTGCCCCGCTGATTCACAACCCGGCTTGCCGGATCGCTCTAGAAATGCAGGATTGTTGTGTCGTTTGTGGAGTTTCGCATGGTTCTCGATGATCCCGCCGCCTTCGTTGCGCCGTTTCGTGTTTCCAAAGGCAAGGGCTTCGCGCTCCCACAGCACAGTCCGGATGATCTTGCTGGCCTCACCCTCACGAAGGAAGAAGGGAAAACCCTGCTTGAACTCGGGAAAGAGCGCCTGCGCGATCTGCAGGAAAGGCTCTATGCCTCCGATACATGGTCGGTGCTGATCATCCTGCAGGCGATGGATGCGGCGGGGAAGGATTCCACCATCGAGCATGTCATGTCCGGCGTGAACCCTCAGGGCTGCCAGGTCTTTTCCTTTAAGGCACCCTCGCCCGAGGAACTGGACCACGATTTCCTCTGGCGCACCGCAAAATGCATGCCTGAGCGCGGACGCATCGGCATCCATAATCGCTCCTATTACGAGGAAGCACTCGTGGTGCGCGTGCATCCCGAGTTTTTGAAGGGACAAAGGCTTCCGGGGAACAATCCATTCGCATCTGAGCCTGGCTCAAAAACCTTCTGGGAGAACCGCTTGCGTGCGATCGCCGATCACGAGCGCCATCTCGCGGAGAGCGGCACGAAGGTCATCAAGATTTTTCTGAACGTCTCGAAGGATGAGCAGAAAGCGCGCCAGCTCGAGCGCATCGATGACCCCAAAAAGAATTGGAAATTCAACGCGAAAGATGTCGCCGAACGCGCACATTGGGATGCCTATATGGCAGCCTATGAAAGTGCCATCGGCTCAACAGCGGCCAAACACGCGCCGTGGTATGTCATCCCTGCTGATCGCAAATGGTTCATGCGCCTTGCTGTGATGGGCGCGCTGATCGCCGAGCTCGAGAGCCTCGATCTGCAATATCCCACGCTCTCAGCGATAGAGACGGCGAAGCTGGCTGAAGCCCGGAAGGCCTTGCTCGCGGGGTGAGCTACCCCACAGCGATGTTATCGATCAACCGTGTTGACCCGAGCTTGGCCGCGGCGAGAATGCGCAGCGACGCGCCTTCTAAGCCCTCCACCGGTTGAGCGAGCGTCACGGCATCGCGGATCGCAATATAATCCACCTCGAAGCCGAGTTCCCTCAGCGTGCCCTCAGCCTCGGTTTCGATCGCATGCAAGGGCATGCCGGCGCGAACGGCCTCGGCCGCTTCTTGCAAGGTCTGGTGGATCACCACGGCCTTCTCGCGTTCCTGAGCGGAGAGATAGAGGTTGCGCGAGGACATCGCGAGGCCATCGGCTTCGCGCATTGTCGGCGCGCCGAGGATTTCGACACTCAGATCGAGATCGCGCACCATGCGGCGGATCACCGTGAGTTGTTGAAAATCTTTTTCGCCAAACACCGCGACTTCCGGCAGCGCTTGAAGCAGCAGCTTGCCGACGATGGTCGCGACACCTGTGAAATGCGTGGGGCGGAATTTATCCTCAAGCCCGACCGCTGCCGGACCGACAAGATTGATCGCTGTTGCAAAACCTTCGGGATACATCTCGGCAACGGAAG
>JBOFZC010000246.1:0-6123 GCA_051654985.1 Rhabdaerophilum sp. | reverse complement strand
CCGAAGCGTTGAAGTATCTGCGCCGCGAGCGCGAGGAAGCAGCGTAATGCCCGACCCGGTGTTCCAGCGCATATCAGACAGCTTCTCGAAACAGGGATTGATGCAGTTGCTGGGTGCTCGGCTCTCGGAAGTGGAGGCGGGCAGGGTGATGATCGCCATGCCGTTTTCGGCGAGTATCACCCAGCAGCATGGCTTCGCGCATGCCGGCGCCATCACCTCGATTGTTGATAGCGCTTGCGGTTACGCCGCCCTCACCTTGATGCCCGAGGGCAAGGCTGTGCTCACCAGCGAGTTCAAGATCAATCTGCTCGCCCCCGCTGCCGGCGAGATTTTTGAAGCCGAGGGCCGGATCATCCGCGCGGGCAAGCGCGTCCATGTCGCGATGGGCGAGGCTTTTGCGGTTCAGAACGGCCAGCGCAAACCCATCGCAATCATGCTCGCCACCATGATGGTGATTGACGCAGAGACCGGGCTTTCAGGTTAGAGCTTGTTCGACAGCGCGAATTTGAGTTCGTTGGCGCAAAACTGGCATCCGCTTGGCTCAGGGGGCTTTAGCCGAGGCTCGTCACTTTCCCGCCAAACAGGGTGATGCCGAACACCACGAGCGTGATGATCACGCCCCAGATCATGATGCTGCGGAAGCGGGCGCCGCGTTCATTGTCGCGGTTGAAGACCCAGCCCGCCATCAAGGCGAGGCACATCACCGCGCCAATCACGCCAGCGATCACACCGCCGGAGGAGCTGGTGCCCATCATGGGCAAGGGCGTTTGCAGCCGTTCGAAAATCGCGACACCAAAAACCAGCGCCAGGACACCAATGATGATCATAGCTGTCTTGTCGTTGTCCATGCGATGCGTCCTTTCAGAACGGCCCGCGTGCTGAAATCGCGGCAGCGAGTGTCAGCAGCAAGGCGATTTCCGCCAATTGTTGTGTCGCGCCCAGGAGATCGCCGGTAAAACCGCCGATTTTGTTGCGCATCTGGGATATGGCGAGGATCAGCGCCAGCACAAGGGGCAAGATGCTCATCCACAGGGCTGGAGTGACGTCCAGAAGCAGGCTTGTTCCAGCGAACGCGCCAGCGCCAATGGCGAAGGCGAGCAGCAAGGCCCTCGCACCGGGCATGGGTGCCGAGGCTGCAAGCCCGCCGATCCGTGCGGGTTCGAGTACCAGAGTGGGCAACAATGCCAGCACTCGAGAAAAACTCGCGACAGCCGGGATCGCGAGACCCGCGTAAGGCCCCATCAGGCGAAAAAGCTCGGTCAAAGCCGCAAAGCGGATCAGCAGCGAGAGCGCCAATCCCGCCGCGCCATAGGCACCGATGCGGCTGTCCTTCATGATTTCAAGCCGGCGCTCGGGGGTCATCCCGCCCCAGAGGCCATCGCAGGCATCGGCGAGCCCGTCCTCATGAAAACAGCCGGTGATGATCACGAGGGTGGCCAGAGTGAGCGCAGCCGCGATCATTGGCGAGAGACCTGCGAGCATGGCGCCCGCACCCACCAATCCGCCAATCGCGCCGATGATCAGACCGGCAACCGGGATTGCCCAGGCGATCCGCGAGAAATCCGGCAGGGTATGAGGAGCGGTATCGAACGAGAATTGCGGCACCGGCAAGCGCGAATAGAAACGCAAGGCCTGCGCGAGGCTCAGCCAACCTTGCTGCAAAGGCGATGCCGCAGCTGTTTTTTCGGGTTCGTCCATCCCTGCCTCTGTGCCTTGCCGATCTGCTGCGCCGCATGGTAGCCACCCGCGACCCTTCCCGCCAGTTCAGGAATTCATGCCTTGTCCGCTTCCGGTCTGCCTTTCGATGATATCCGCGCCCTGATCCGGGATATGCCCGTTTCCGATGAACGCTCCCGGCGCGAGGTAAGCGAGCGCGAGGCGCAACTCATCAAGCCCACAGGCGCGCTCGGGCGGATGGAGGAGATCGTCGCCCATCTCGCGGCCTGGCAGCATCGCGCGCCGCCGCGCATCTCGCGTCCACTGGTCGCGATTTTCGCCGGTTCGCATGGTGTGGTCGCGAAGGGCGTTTCGGCTTATCCCGCCGAGGTGAACAAGGCGATGCTCGCGAGCTTCTCGAACGGGCAAGCCGCGATCAATCAGTTGTGCAAACAGTTCGATGTTGGCCTCAAGGTTTTCGATCTCGCGATCGATATCCCCACCGGAGATTTCACCGAAGGGCCAGCCTTGGAAGAGGCGGCCTGTGCGGCCACCATCGCCTTTGGCATGGAGGCGATCGCGAATGGCACGGATCTCCTTTGCCTCGGCGAGATGGGCATCGGCAACACCACGGCAGCCGCAGCAATCTATGCAGCGCTTTATGGCGGGCCGGTCGCGCAATGGGTGGGGCGTGGCACAGGTGTCGACGAGGCTGGACATGCCCGGAAAGTCGCGGCGGTGGAGGCTGGGCTGAAGCTCCATGCCTCGGCGCTGAAAGATCCTCTCGAAGTTCTGCGTCGGCTCGGCGGGCGTGAGATCGCAGCCATGATGGGCGCAATCATCGCTGCGCGGATTGAGCGCGTGCCGGTGATCCTCGATGGTTATGTCGCGACCAGCGCGGCAGCCATCCTGCACGCGATTGACCCTCATGCGATAGCGCATTGCCTTGCGGGCCATGTTGCCGCTGAGGGCGCGCATGGTGCGGTGCTCGAGCGGCTGGGGCTCAAGCCGATTCTCGATCTTGGGATGCGGCTTGGGGAGGGAAGTGGCGCGGCACTGGCTTGTGGCGTCGTGAAGGCTGCACTTGCTTGCCATACGGGCATGGCGACCTTTGCCGAGGCGGCCGTTCCCACGAAATCCTAATCAGGCCGCGCGGCTCGCACCCATTGCCGATTTCGGCTTGCCCTGTCCGACAGCGGCCATCGCGGTCATCACGCGATTGGCCGGGAAAATGGCCGTGACCTCCGTGCCCTCGCGCACCTTGGACGTCAGGCGGAACGCGCCGCCATGCAGTTCCACAAGGCTTTTTACAATCGGCAGACCCAGGCCCGAGCCCGGCTCGGCGTTTTTCAAGGCTTGCGAGCCACGCCCGAAGGTTGAGAGCACAGTCTCGATTTCATCCTCGGGAATGCCAGCGCCGTTGTCACGCACGGAGAAATACTGACCGCCAGACGCTGTCCAACCGACTTTGACGACAATATCCGCGCCTTGCGGAGTGAATTTGATGGCGTTCGTGAGCAGGTTGAGCGCCACCTGCCGGATCGCACGCTCATCAGCCCAGAGGCGGGGCATGTTCTCGGTATAAGCTGTGCGCACCACGAGCCCGCGCCCTTTGGCGCGTAGGTCCAGCATGTGCACGCAAGCATCGACCGTGCCGACGAGGTCAATCGCCTCTTCCTGTAATTCGTGCTTGCCGGCTTCAATGCGCGAGAGATCGAGCACTTCGTTGATGAGCGCCAGAAGATGCGAACCGCTCTCATGGATATCATCGACATAGGATTTGTATTGCGGATTGCCCACGGGACCGAACATTTCCGAGCGGATCACTTCGGAAAAGCCGAGAATGGCATTGAGCGGGGTGCGCAGCTCATGGCTCATCGTGGCGAGGAATTTCGATTTCGCGGCGTTGGCACCTTCGGCATGCATCGTCGCCTCTTTGAGCCGCATATTCGTCTGCTCGACTTCGTGGATGAGCTCATCTTTTTCGGCGCGCGCAACCAGTCCATCGAGTGCAGCGGCATAAAGCTTGTTCGCGAGAACAACGAAAAGCAGCATTGCCCCGATGCTGAGGCCCGCGATCATCCAGCGCTCAGCGGGGGCACGATCCATCACGATATGGATGATGGCCGCGCAAACTGGTAGCAAAGCGCCGTAAACAGCCGCGGGAAGCGAATGCGAGAGCACGGCCGAAACCGCACTGAACAGCAAGATTGAGAATAGCAGGAAGAGGCGCAGGCCATCGGATTCCGGTAGCCCGACCATCAACGGAAGCATTGCCCAGCAGAAGACCAACACGATCTCGCTGATCATCAGACGGGGAAACCAGGTGCGCAGAACCTCCGAAGGGTTCTCGATCCGCAGGAAGCGGCGACAAATCAGCCATTGTGCTGCAATTGCCGACCCCGTCAGCAGCAGCCAGATTAGCGAGCGCCCTGGGTTGCTCCAGGTGAGCGAGGCAGCCGCGATTACGGTCGTGAATGCGAAGACGACCGCCAGCGCGCTGAGATGATTTTTGGCGAAGAGCTGCGCGAGTTCGATCTCGAAAACGCGCTTCAGGCCGGAGGATGATGTGATTTTCTCGCGGACATCCCGGACAGCGCGCGTCAGGTCGCGCCGCTGCGCATTGGCTTTGTCGGCCAAGGCTTGCTTGCGATCGATCTCTGCCGCGGTCTGGATGTGATGCCGCATCGCCAATGCTTCAGGACAGCTGTTCGGAACGTTTCTCGGTCGGATGAACCGATGGATAATGCCTGACAAATCGTTAAGCGAAGACTGACGGACGCGATTGTATTTTCGCGAAATGTGCCCGCATGCAGCGGAATCGGCTATCAAGCCGAAATGTTTCGCACGCGATTCCTCTCCGCTGCTGCCTTCATCGCGCTCTGCGTGCTGATTGTGGCCGCGCTGAACAAGCGCAACGAGGAGATGATCGTCGGCGGTGCGCGCGCCATCGATGGCGATAGCCTGGTGGTGCAGGGTCGCGAAATGCGCCTCAAGGGTCTGGATGCGCCGGAAGCGCGCCAGCTTTGCTCGCTCGCCGGTCAGTCCGTGCCATGCGGACGCCAGGCGATACAGGCTCTCCAGCGCTGGCTCGCGCGAGGACCGGTGAGCTGTATCGGCCATGAGACGGATCGTTACGGCAGGCTGCTCGTTATCTGCCGTGTGAATGGCGCCGATATCGGTGCGGATCTCGTGCGGAACGGCATCGCAGTCGATTATGGTGGATACGCAGCAGAGGAACGTGAGGCGCGCGCGGCCTATCGAGGAATTTGGGGTGGTGATTTCGAGCGCCCCGAGGATTATCGCCGCCGAATGCGCGACGAAAGTCAGGTCGATCGAGCCTCACAATTGCCCGAAAAATCGCGACCTTGACCTTGATGCGTTTGGCATGATCCCCTCGCGATCTGCTGCGATCGATCCATGGAGATATAGGATGCGCCTGTTTGATGGTGGTCGGGTGCCCAATGCGCGGCGCGTGCGCATCTTTCTCGCCGAGAAGGGCATCACCCTCCCGATGATCCCGACTGATCTCGGCAAGATGGATCACAAGACGGCTGAGTTCACGGCGCGCAATCCGCTCCAGCGCGTGCCGGTTCTGGAATTGGATGACGGCGTGCATCTCTCGGAATCGATCGCGATTTGCCGCTATTTTGAAGAATTGCAGCCCGATCCACCCTTGTTCGGGACGGGGCCTCGCGAGAAGGCTTTTGTCGAGATGTGGCAGCGTCGGGTGGAGATGGAATTGTGGCTCGCCGTGCAAGCCGCTTTCCGCCACACGCATCCGGCGATGGCAGAGCGAGAGGTGCCACAAGTGCCGGCTTGGGGCGAGGCGAACCGCCCGCGTGCTCTCGCCATGATGGCGCTGATCGACCAGCAACTCGCTGACAAAACCTATCTTGTTGGCGAGAATTTTTCGGTCGCTGATATCACCCTGCAGGTGACGGTGGATTTCCTGAAACCCGCGAAACTTGCCGTGCCGGAAAACCTTGAGCACCTGCGGCGTTGGCATCAATTGGTGTCAGCACGTCCGAGTGCGGCCGCGTGATGAAAACTCTGATGCGGTGGTTCCTGCTGGCGATCTCTCTGGCGCCGCTCACGCCTGCTTGGTCAGGCAAGAAGCTGGATGGCCCGGCGATCAAGGAGATTTTCACCGGCAATACCGTGGCGGGCACCTACACCCATGGCGGGCTTTTCAGCGAATATCACGCCGTGGATGGCCGCGCCTTGGGTGACAATGGCTTCACGCTCAATATCGACGCCTGCTGGAACATCGATGGCGACGCCGTCTGCTATCATTACGGGCCACGCACGGATCGTCGCACCTATTGCTTCACGGTTGAGAAAGAGGGCGAGAATTATCGCCTGCTCGTTCGGGATACGGGCAAGCTCAACGCCATCGCCCGCATTCTCAAAGGCAATGTCAATGAGCATGGCGATGGCGGCAAGCGCTGGTCCTGCGATGATTTG
>JBOFZC010000245.1:0-3204 GCA_051654985.1 Rhabdaerophilum sp. | reverse complement strand
ATCTTCTTCACCATCATGAACCTGATGCCGAAGATCGCCGGGCTGATCGACATCATGCTGACAACGGGCGGCACGAAGCGCTATGGCGGAACGAGCAAGTTCCTGTTCGCAGGCCTGAGCGAGATTGTCTTCGCCTGGATTCTCGGTGCGTCCGATACGTTCCGCACGACGATTTTCATCATCGGCCTGCTGTTCGGCAAATCCGTCATCTGGGGCGGACAGGCGCGCGATGCCCACGGCATTCCGTGGGATGTCGCCACCTCCAACCTCTGGCCGCAGACTGTGTTTGGTGTGTTTGTGGTGGGGCTGATGGCTTTCACCTCGTTGGAATTCGCGCTTTGGTCGCTGCCGCTGACCCTCGGCTTCCTTGTGGCCATTCCCTTCGCAGTGTGGTCGGCCGATCCGAAGCTCGGTGATAAAACGGTGAAATCCGGCCTCTACGCCATCCCCGAGGAGATCGAGACTCCGGCGATCATCGCGAAACTGCGCGCTCAGGAAGCGGGCCACTGAGATGACGCTTTCAGCATCAAAAATCGCGGCGCTCACGGCGCAATGGCCGCACCTGAAGCGCTCGTTCGAGGTCTATCACGGTGATCAAGCGCGCGATGATGCGATGGATGCGCTTTATGCGACCTTCCTCAAATCGGGCTCGCTCGCCTTCGATATCGGCAGCCATGTCGGGGATCGCATCGGCTCGTTCCGCCGTTGTGGTGCGCGGGTCGTGGCCCTCGAACCGCAGCCGGATTGCGCGGCTGCGATCCGGCATGTGTTTACAAACGATACCGGCGTAACGCTTGTCGAGAACGCCTGCGGCCCCAAGCCCGGCGAACTCACGTTGCATGTCAATTCCGCAAACCCCACGGTTTCCACCGCGAGTGGTGACTTTCTCAAAGCCGCGGATGGCGCTGCCGGATGGGAAGGGCAAGTCTGGGATCGCGAAATCGTCGTGCCCGTCACGACACTGGATGCGCTCATCGCTGCGCATGGCGTGCCCGATTTCGTGAAAATCGACGTCGAGGGTTTCGAAGCCGATGTGCTTGCAGGGCTCTCGAAGCCGATCCCGGCACTCTCGTTCGAGTTTACAACGATCCAGCGCGATGTCGCCTATCAATGCCTCTCGATCATCGCGACGCTTGGGCCCTACCGCTTCAACATCGCGCTCGGCGAAAGCCAGAAGCTTGAATTCGTGGAAGCGATTTCAGCGGATGATATGGCCGCGCATATCCGTGCCTTGCCGCACGCGGCGAATTCAGGAGATGTGTATGCGGTTCTCGATCGCTAACGCGGCTCTCGCTTTCATTCTTCTCGCCGCACCGCTCGCGGCTCAGCAACCCACCGGAGGCCAAGTGCTCGCTCCCCCGAAAGACGAACTCACGGTCAAGGTGCAGAACCTCTCGGAACCCGAGGTTTGCGCCGAGAAAGACAATATCGATATCCGCTTCCTGAACCCGGATGTGCGTCGCTTTAAAATCCAGGCGATCCAGCCGAGCTATATCGGCATGCTGCGCGAAGACCGCTTCGCACCGGATTGGACCGCCTGCGACATGACGGGCGACCCGGCTTTCGTCTCCGGCAAGCCGCGGCAAGTGACGCTCTATGAAACCCCCTCCATGTGGGTGGTCGGGCATGTCTTCCCGGCCTTCTGGCGTCCCGCCACGGTGCCGGTGAAAATCGGTGACCGTGTCGAGCATGGCCTGCATCTGATCCAGCTCTGGATGCGCGTGAACGAGCGCTCCGAGGAAATGCTCGTGGTTTACCCGCCCGATGGCTATTGGCGCGCGCGACCATTGCCGCCGAAGCATCTGGGGTGGACCGCCTATGGCTCGAGCTTCATGGTCGGGCCGGTGACGATGGAGGGGCGCCCGGTTGTGGCGTTGAAGGAGATTTCCTTCGACCCTGAGGAGAAGAAATTTTCCTTCAGCTTCCGTGACGGCGGCGAGGGCACGCTTCGCATCGTGCATCTCGATATCGATCGGTTCGTGATGGAAGCGACGCTGGGCGGTAACTTGCCGAAGGATAAGCCTTTCGCCGCGTTGCGCTCCATGTACATCACCGAAACCAACAATGACGTCGCGCGCGTGGCCTGGCGCGAAAAGGCCAAAACCCGCTGGGGTGAAGAGCACGTGCTTGATTACAAGGGCGGCGAAGCCACCGAACTTTGGGCCGGGCGTCACGCGCCCTCGCGCCATAACACGTCGGCACCCGATATGGTGTTCTCGCGCTTCGAGAAATAATTTTGCTGGTGAAAGCGAGGGCTCCATGCCCTCGCGGCCGTGAAATGCGCGGCTGATGGTCTCTTAAAAATCAAAAAAACACAACTTTTGCGTGTTAAATCTACGCAAAATTAACGATATTCGCGGCAAAAAACAACTCTAGGTTTAATTGCCGTGACCCTCTCAACTCTTCGAGTGCCGGTCGCGGGTTTGTCAGCGCCGAAATCGGGGATCGAGATGAGCTTTCTGAACAATATCAGGCTGAAGACCAAATTGTTTGCCGTTGTCGGCTTTCTGATCGCGGTTTCGCTCAGCATTTCAGCGACGGTTTATGTCGCGACACGCAGCATTGCTGAATCGACCCAACAGATTCAGGCCTCAACGGATCGCATGCACCATGCAGGGCGCGCGACGGCCAATCTGTTGGCCTATGTGCGCTATGTCGAGTTTTTGCCACTCGAGCTGACAACGGAACAGCGAACCGATTTTGAAGGCAAGGCCGAGGACGAGTTGCGTCGGCTACGAGCCCGGTTGGGTCAATTCAAACCGGCCGTCGAAGCAGGGCGACTAGAAATTCAGCGCGCGCTCGATCTTGTGGCGAGCTACGAGAAAGACGTTCATCGCGCGGTCGCGCATTTGGCTCGCGAGAAAAACTATGATGGTGCAACCAAGATTGCCTTCAACGGCGATGCTGCTGTGACCGAAATCCGCAAGCTCATGCGCGGATTGGAAGACAGGAACATCCAGCTTTACTCCAAGGAAGCGCAAGAGCTGAAGGACGATGAGGCGAGCTTGATGCGCAACATCATTATCATCACCAGTATTGGTAGTATCCTTGGTCTCCTTTCCGCCTTCACCACAATTGTGATGGGCGTAACCAAGCCACTGCTCAAAATCGTAGAGCTGATGCAAGCTCTTGCTGGCGGCAACAGCGATGTCGAAGTGAAGGGCACCGACCGTCAGGACGAAATCGGCAACATGGCGCGCGCGG
>JBOFZC010000244.1:0-1792 GCA_051654985.1 Rhabdaerophilum sp. | reverse complement strand
GCCTCGATATCAGCTTGATCTCAGATGCTTAGTGCACCATCTCGATTTCCGCGATGTTGCGTTTCACCGCTGCCTGAACCTTCTCGAAGGCACGCGCCTCGATCTGGCGCACGCGTTCGCGGCTGATCGAGAACTCTTCTGAAAGCTCTTCCAAAGTGAGCGGCTCATCGGCGAGGCGACGCGCTTCGAAAATCCGGCGTTCGCGCTCGTTGAGCCCGGACAACGCCCGGCCCAGTGCCTGATGGCGATTGTTCTGCTCTTCGCTGCGCGCGACAATCGTCTCCTGATTGTCTGAATCATCGGCGAGCATGTCCTGCCATTCCGAGGTCGAATCCTCTTTCATGGAGACATTGAGCGAGGAATCGCCACCCAAGCGGCGGTTCATCTCGACAACCTCATGCTCTTCCACACCGAGGCGGGTCGCAATCAGCTTCACATGTTCGGGGCGGAGATCCCCTTCGCCGAGGGCGGAGAGCTTGCTCTTCGCCTTGCGGAGGTTGAAAAACAGTTTTTTCTGGTTCGCGGTCGTGCCCATCTTCACGAGCGACCACGAGCGCAGGATGTATTCCTGGATCGACGCCTTGATCCACCAGATCGCGTAGGTCGCGAGCTTGAACCCCTTGTCCGGGTCGAAGCGTTTCACGGCCTGCATCAGGCCGATATTGCCCTCGGAGACCACATCCCCGATCGGCAAACCATAACCGCGATAGCCCATCGCCACCTTCACCACGAGGCGAAGATGCGAGGTGACGAGCTGATGCGCGGCGCGCGTATCCTGATGTTCCTGATAACGTTTCGCCAGCATGAATTCCTGATCCGGTTTCAGAATCGGGAAGCGGCGAATTTCGGTGATGTAGCGGGAAAGCCCACCCTCACCCGACAATACGGGCAAAGCAACGTTGGCCATCTATTCCTCCTTCGGGCCCCATGATTGGCAGCCCCGGTATCGCGATGAGATCATCCGCGATGGACGGTGCTTATACCACAATGAGGGCGTGGCAAAAGCAAGGCAGAAATCACATATCCGCGAACCCGGCGTGTCCGCTCATCCAAAAAGCGCGCGCTCTAGGCCCGCGAAATCCGCTGGTGGTTTCGTCTCGAAACGCATCTCTTTTCCCGTCACGGGATGCGCGAAGGCGAGCATCTCGGCATGCAGCGCCTGACGATCCAGTGCAATGAGCGCCGCCCGCGCTTTCGGCTCCAGCAGCGGTTCGCGTGTTTTAAAACCGCTGCCATAGAGCGCATCACCGAGCAGCGGATGCCCGAGATGCCCCAGATGCACCCGGATCTGATGCGTCCGCCCGGTTTCGAGCCGGCAAGAGACAAGGCTCACACGCACCCGCGCCTCGCCCGCGCTTTCCGCCAGCACCTGATAATGCGTGATCGCGAAACGCGCTTCTTCGGCGCGGCTCACGATCATTTTCTCGCGGTTCTGGCGCGAGCGCGTGATCGCGGCATCCACTGTGCCGGATTTGCGCTCGAAAGCCCCCCAGCTGAGCGCGCGATAGGCCCGGTCGAGTGGCCCCGTGCGGCCATGATCCGCGAATTGCTCGGCCAATCCGCGATGCGCGCGATCGGATTTCGCAACGACCATCACGCCGGATGTATCCTTATCCAACCGATGCACGATGCCTGGCCTGAGCACGCCGTTGATGCCGGAAAGGCTCGCGCCACAATGCGCGAGAAGCGCATTCACCAGCGTGCCGGTTTCGTGCCCCGCGGAGGGGTGAACCACCATGCCCGCCGCTTTATCGAGCACGATGAGATCGGCATCTTCATGCAAAATCGTCAG
>JBOFZC010000243.1:0-4701 GCA_051654985.1 Rhabdaerophilum sp. | reverse complement strand
GGAAAACCCGCGGACCCGCATGATTTCCGCGGCGTTTACAGGCTGAGCTTGCCGCGGAGCGAGTGAAGCGTTTTGAGGCCTACGCTTACAACCCCTTCGCGAACAGCTCTCTTCCAATCAGCATCCGCCGGATCTCGCTTGTTCCAGCGCCGATTTCGTAGAGCTTCGCGTCGCGCAACAAGCGCCCCGTGGGGTAATCGTTGATATAGCCGTTTCCGCCCA
The DNA here is from genome assembly GCA_051654985.1 of Rhabdaerophilum sp. GTDB lineage: Bacteria > Pseudomonadota > Alphaproteobacteria > Rhizobiales > Beijerinckiaceae > Rhabdaerophilum. Next base: position 4,479 of record JBOFZC010000243.1, on the reverse strand, counting down.
GAAGCTGGATCGCATCGAGCGTCATCGCTGTGGCCTTCTCGGCTGCGATGAGAATGGCACCGGCGGCGTCCTCGCGTGTGGTTTCGCCACGATCGCAGGCCTTGGCCACGGCGTAGACATAGGCCTTGCAGGCATTCATCATGACATACATGTCGGCGACCTTGCCCTGGACGAGCTGGAATTCGCCGATCGATTTTCCGAACTGCTTGCGCTCGTGAATGTAGGGCATAACGATATCCATCGCCGCCTGCATGATGCCGAGCGGACCCGCCGCGAGCACCGCGCGCTCGTAATCAAGGCCGGACATGAGGATATTGACGCCCTTCCCCTCCTGATCGAGGCGGTTTTCTTCCGGCACCTCGCAGTCCTGGAACACCAGTTCGCCGGTTTCCGAGCCACGCATGCCAAGCTTGTCGAGTTTCTGTGCGATCGAGAATCCCTTGAAACCCTGCTCGATGATGAAAGCCGTGATGCCGCGCGGGCCGGCCTCCATGTCGGTTTTTGCGTATACGATCAGCGTTTCGGCCGAGGGGCCGTTGGTGATCCACATTTTTGAGCCGTTGAGGATGTATTTCGAGCCCTTTTTCTCGGCCCGGAGCTTCATCGAGACCACATCCGAGCCCGCATTTGGCTCGCTCATCGCAAGCGCACCCAAATGCTCGCCGGAAATCAGCTTGGGCAGGTAGCGCGCTTTCTGCTCCTTCGAGCCCCAGCGCCGGAGCTGGTTCACACAAAGGTTCGAATGTGCGCCATAGGAGAGCCCCACCGAAGCCGAGGCGCGGGAGATTTCCTCCATCGCGACGACATGTTCGAGATAGCCAAGGCCGGTCCCACCATCCTCCTCCGGCACCGTGATGCCGTGCAGGCCGAGAGCACCCATTTCCGGCCAGAGATGGCGGGGGAACCAATCTTCCCGGTCAATTTTTTCGGCGAGCGGGGCGATCTTGTCTTGCGCGAATGAGCCAACCGTCTCGCGGATGGCATCGGCCATCTCGCCGAGGTCAAAATTGAATCCGCGCGGGCTGTTCGGCAGCATGGTTCTCTCCCTGAATTGGTCAGTTATGCTGACCTAATTACACCCGCCCGCGCTGAAGCGCCAGTGGGTGCTCAGGAGAGAATGAAAGGCGCGCGATGATCCGTCAAATCGCGCGCAGGCGCTCTGAAAACTGCTCGACTGCACTGGTGAGAGTGGTCGTCTGCGCTCCGAGCTCCTGTGAGAGCTGGCGCAATTCGTCGGATGTACCCGCCGTGCCGAGGATGACCTTCCGCGTTTCCTCGGAAGCCTCGGTGATGATATTGGCGCGATTGACAGCGGTTTGCATCATTTCAGCGATCTCGGTCGTGGCATTGCGCTGCTGGCGCACGGCGACACCAATGGTTTCCGCCATTTTCGCGCTTGTTTCGAGCTGGTTCGAGACCGAGGCGATCGCCTCAGAGGAGCGAGCCACACCTTCCTGAATGGCTGCGATCCGATCGCCGATATCCTGCGTCGCCTGCGCGGTCTGGTTCGCGAGCGTTTTCACTTCTGATGCGACAACCGCAAAGCCCTTGCCGGCTTCACCGGCACGCGCCGCCTCGATGGTGGCGTTGAGCGCCAGGAGGTTCGTTTGCTCGGCAATCGCCTTGATCAGTCCGGCGACGGTGCCGATGCCGGCGACCGCCTGAACGAGGCTTGTGACTTCGTTACGGGCCGAGCCGGATTGCTCAACCGCGGCACGCACGGCATCGAGGCTCGATGCCACCGCGCGGTCGATCTCCTGGATCGAAGCCGCAAGTTCGTCTGAAGCAGCGGCAGTAGCCACGAAATCACGCGCCGCAACCCCAAGCTCATGCGAGGTTCTTTCAGCGCCATCGGCCGCTGTGCGCACGGCCATAGCTGTATCGCTTGAAGCGGTTTCGACCTGCGCATTGGCCTCGGTAATAACCTGGGTGAGCGCATCAACATCTTGACGGAAAGCGGAAACGGCCTCCTCAACCTTGGTCGAGCGCTGCTCGATCTCGGCTCTCATGCGCATCTGGTAAAGCCCGAACACGGAAAACACGTCGAGGAAGACGAGATTCATCATCCGCAGGCATTTATCGGCCACTCTTGGCCCAACGATCGGCACTTCAGAGCCGATCTGCTCAAACATCCCGCGCAGGACATAAAGCGCGATCGAAACATGCATGCGAACGCCGAGAGGGGTTGCGAACTCTTTCTCAATCGTCTCATCGATCATGCCGTAATAGGCATCGCTGGCACCGTTTTGGATGAATTCATCAATCTGTTTTACGGCCTGCGGTGCGGCGTTGTCGAAATGGTTTGTGACGATTTCTTTGTAAAATTCGAGCGCGGCAAGCTCGTCCCGAAAACGCTGAACTTCCTTCTGGCAAGTGCCACCCTTCTTGGCCAACAACTTGCGCGCGATATCAAAATCTTCCGATTTGACGCCATAAAGAGTTGCGCGGGCAGCATTCTGCTCTCGAAGTGACATGTTTCCTCCAGCCGTCTTCAGGGCTTATTGCGTCAATCTGCCACTTCTGCGTGAACACTCTGTAAAGCATGCCCCTTCAGATCGCGATAACCGCGCCTTGTTTTTGGCTGATGCGGTTAAACTCAAGGATATCAACGCTCGCTATCCTCTCGCGCGAACGAATATGCGACTAAATGCCGAGAAAAATCGGGGTCATGGCGAGCGACTCAATCCACGATTCGCGCAAAAATGCAGGAAATCTCGGTATAGTTGCCGGGAATTTGCGCGCGCGCATTGCCCGTCTGCCGTTGAGCACCCTAGGCGCTTTCGGCGTCCGAATCGGCGCGGCGGCTCTCGCGTATCTTTTGCAGATCCTGCTCGCCCGCAGCCTTGGTGCAGCAGATTACGGCACCTTCAATTTCGCCTGGAGTGTCGTGACCATCGGCGGGTTTCTTGCCACCCTCGGTTTTGGCCAGATCGCGGTGCGCTATCTCGCGGAGCACCAACAGCAGGGCGACAATGCCCGCGCTCGCGGTTTTCTCCGCCATGCCTTCATGCTCACGTTGATCGGCAGTGTGGTGACCGCGGGCTTGATTTATGCGCTGTTTCCGCTTGTTGAGCGCGGATACGGCGTCCTGTGTTGCACTGTCTTGGCCATCGGCTTGATCGCGCTGCCATTTTTTGCTTTCACCGATCTCGTAGAGGGTATTGCCCGCTCGCAAGGCTGGACCCTTCGCGCCCTGACGCCCGCCTATCTCGCGCGGACAGGCCTGCTCATCGCAGGCCTCACGATGGCGCTGCTAGAAGGGTTACGCGTCGATGCAACGCTCGCCATGAGCCTTGCGCTGCTCGCTACCGTCGGTGCTGCTTTCCTGCAGATCGGATGGACCATGCCCGACATCCTTAAACTATTTCCGGCGGCGAAGGCACAATCCGCAGCAGCGGAATGGCATCGCGCGGCATTCCCAACGCTGCTTTCCGACCTCGCGCTGCTGGCGCGGCAAAACATCGATCTCATCGTGCTCGGCCTGCTGGCCCCCCCCGCGATCGTCGGCATTTATTTCGCGGCAACCCGCATCGCTTCGCTGATCGGGTTGATCGAATTCGCGATTGGCGCGGCCTATGGTCATCGGTTTGCCCGGGCGAAAATCGAGGGTGCGGCAGAGGGTTATGAATCCTTTCTTGAGGCACGTCGCCTGATGCGCCAGCTTGGTGTTGGCGCGGCAATCGTCTTGGGCCTCCTCACGCCCTTGATCTTGATGCTGTTCGGGACGGCCTTCGCTGCAGCGCTCGTCCCGGCGCTGATCCTGCTGGCTGGTGCAGGCATTCGTATGTCACTCGGGCCGATGGAAGATATGCTCCAGATGGCCGGTTTTCCCGCTGATGTCTGGCGCGCGAACTTGATCGGCGCGCTCGTCACGGCGGTTTTGTGCTTCACACTTGTCGGGCCCTATCAGGCCGTTGGCGCTGCGATCGCCGCAAGCCTCGGCGGCCTTGCCGCGACCTTGATGCTCTCCCTCGCCTTTCGCCGGCATGCCTCCGCTCCGGGGCTTTCGCCCGCGGGTGATCGCTCATGAGCGCGCCCGTTCTTACAGCCCGGTTTGCGGATCTCGGTGAACTCGCCTCCCGGCGCGATGAATGGCGTTGGCTTGCCAACAACGCGCTCGAAGCCAACCCATTCTATGGGCCAGACCTGCTGATACCCGCATTAAAAGCCGGTATTGCCGGCACGGCTACGCGCCTACTGATTGTCGAGCAGGATGGCGTGTTGCGCGGGCTATTTCCCTTACAGCGACCGTTTTTTCGCGATGGCGCGATGAGCCTGGGCTGGACGCTTTATCGCGACCCCCTCACCTGCCTGACTGTGCCTCTCGTGGCACGCGAGGGTGCGAAGGCCGTTCTGACGGCAGCGTTTGCCCATCTTTCGGAGTCAAACGGGCCACCAGCTCTCGTGTTCCCGCTGCTGCCGGAGAACAAGCCCTTTGCGGCACTCCTCATGCGCCATGCCGCTCACCATCAGAGCTTG
>JBOFZC010000242.1:0-13361 GCA_051654985.1 Rhabdaerophilum sp. | reverse complement strand
CGAATTGGGTGATGCGCCCCGCGCAACCCACATTGTACAGCGCTGGCAAGCCGATGCGGTCAACATGGGTCGCATCGGGTTGGATCATGCCAATGAGGCGCGAACCCCCCAGCGCGGCATCGATCATCGCGATGTAACGTGGTTCGAAAATGTTGAGCGGGATCTGCCCGCGTGGCAGCAGAAGCGCGCTGGGGAGCGGAAACAAAGCCAAGGTCTGCGGAAAATCCCCCGCTCCGGCATAAACCGCGTTCGAAGGCATTATTGCTTCCCTTATGAAAACAGGGTTGCCGAGAGACGGCGGCGCCCGGTTACAGTGGCATCATCCTGCCCGCCCCAGGCCTCGAAAAACTGCAAAAGCTGCTTCCTCGCGCCGTCATCCTGCCAGCCTCGATCTTTCTTGATGATCGCGATCAACGCGTCGACGGCCGCCTCGCGCTTGCCGTGGGCGTTGAGCGCGAGAGCGAGAGCGAAGCGCGCCTGATGATCCAGCGCATTGGCCTCGACCTTCTTCTGCAGGGTCGTGACATCGCCCAAGGCTTCGACCTGTTTAGCGAGTTCGAAAGCCGCACGCGCTCCAGCAATGGCGCCATGCCCAGCCTGTTCAGGCGCGAGGCGCCCGAGCATCTGTTCAGCCTGCACCAACGCACCACCGACAATCTGTGCGCGGATGAGCCCGCCGAGGGCATCCATATTCTCTGGTTCTTGGCCGAGAATTCCAGCAAACAACTCGATTGCACCGGCTGCATCACCGGTTTCGAGCAGGGCTTTCGCTTCCTCGAGCATTGCTCCGAGATCATCACCCATCGGGCCGATCAGGCGCTCGATAAAGTCCTTTACCTGACTTTCAGGGAGTGCACCCATAAAGCCATCGACCGGCTGGCCCTTCTGGAAGGCGAACACTGCGGGGATCGACTGCACGCCAAGCTGCCCTGCGACTTGCGGATGCTCGTCGATGTTCATCTTGACGAGTTTTACCTTGCCATTAGCGGCCTTGACGACCTTCTCGATCACGGGGGTGAGCTGTTTGCAGGGCCCGCACCACGGCGCCCAGAAATCGACCAACACAGGCTGTTTCATCGATTCCATCAGCACATCCTGCCGGAAATCCTGCGTCGTCGTGTCTTTAACGAGATCAGCCGCATCATTCATGGCGATATACCTTTGGAAAAATTCGGGGCAGATTTTTGCTTATGTGGAACCGGGAGGACCGAGTTGCAACCCGTTCCCAGAGGCTTTTGCCTCATGGCGCAGTGTCAACCGCCCGATGCGGCAGCTCCAGTACTGTCAATGTGTGCCCCGTCGCCTCGATATAGGCGATGAGATCGTCGCGCTTGAGTGCTGTTGTCCGTGAATTGATCAGGGGATGGACATGGATAGTCGTGTGCTTGGTCAGCCGCTTTTCGAGAATGAAGGTCACGGCACGCGTCTCGTCATTCACGAGAGCGAGCGGGGTCACCGAACCCGGTTCGACACCGAGATGCGCGAGGAGCAGTTCAGCGCTAGCGAACGACAATCGTCCTTTTACACCGAGCAGTTTGCTCGTGGCGTTGAGATCAATCGGGCTGTCTTCTTCAGCAGTGATCAGAAAAAGTCTGTCAGCCTTGTCTTTCACGAACAGGTTTTTCGTGTGCCCGCCGGGAAGAGTGCCGCGCAGCTCTTGCGATTCCGCCACCGTGAAAACCGGCCGGTGTTCGACAGTGCGGTAGGAAATACTCAAACGATCAAGCAGGGCATAGGCTTTGGCAGAGGGGTCAGGATGGGTCATGAGAAACGTGAAAAACCGAGAGAAGTGTGAAAGCGCTCCTTTGCCCGGTTCGGCACGGGCTCACAAGCCTTGAAACCATATCATCAAAATGCCTCTTGCCTTGCGCGCGGCTTTGGGGCTAAAGACCGCCGAACCGGCCACAAGCCGGCAATGGATGCGGGTGTAGCTCAGGGGTAGAGCACAACCTTGCCAAGGTTGGGGTCAAGGGTTCGAATCCCTTTACCCGCTCCAATTTTCTCTTGTTTCCCCAAAGAGACACGAATGGCCGCCCAAGGGCGGCCTTTTCGTTTCAGGCGCAAGCACAGCTCTAATTTATTTTTGCTTCCGGGATATACGGGTTTTTGGCGTCGATTTCGACTGTCATCGAAGTGTTGTCTGCACGCTTTAACGGAACTCTGGATCAGTCTTTGCGGTCTGGAGTTGAACCATGCTTGAAATCCGGAACCTGACCCGGCGCTTCGGTACGAAGTCTGCAGTCGATGATGTTTCCCTTCAGATCGAGAAGGGTAGTTTCGTTGGCGTGATCGGACGGTCAGGCGCTGGCAAATCGACGCTGCTGCGTATGGTCAATCGCCTGCAGGAGCCCAGTAGCGGGCAAATCATCTGGAACGGACGCGATGTTACCGCGCTTCAAGGGGCCGAATTGCGTCGCTGGCGCACATCCTGCGCGATGGTATTCCAGCAATTCAACATTGTCGGTCGTCTCGATGTCCTCACCAATGTATTGATGGGGCGGCTGCATTACACCTCCACGCTTCGCTCGGCTCTGAAGCTCTGGAGCCCGGATGATCGGGCCATCGCGATCTCGGCGCTCGAGCAATTCGACATTGCAAACCTCGCGGCGCAACGCGCTGAAACCCTTTCAGGCGGCCAGCAACAGCGCGTGGCGATCGCCCGCGCTCTGGTGCAGGAGCCCGATCTTGTCCTGGCGGATGAGCCGATTGCCTCGCTTGATCCGCGCAACACCAAAGTCGTGATGGACGCGCTCCAGCGTCTCAACAAGCATTTCGGCATCACCGTTCTTTGCAATTTGCACGATCTCGATATCGCCAAGGATTACTGCGATCGCCTTGTTGGTATGGCCCAAGGCAAGGTTGTTTTCGATGGTGCGCCCGAAGCGCTGACCGAGACCACGGCACGCGAGCTTTATGGTCTTGAAGCTAACGATGCCATGACAGTGATACCCCCTTCAATCCACGGCCCTCTGCCTGAACTCGCCGCTGTGGCCTGAACAAAAAACGCTCACCTCAACAAGGATGCAATTCATGACATTGACCCGTCGCCTTGCCTTGGCGCTCGCCGCCACCGCCTTCGCTGCCCCCGTCCTCGCGCAGGATTGGAAAGCCCGTTATCCCGAGCTCGTTTACGCCGTCGTGCCGGCCGAGAACGCCTCGGGCGTGACCGAGCGTATGGGCCCCTGGATGGAATATCTCTCCAAGGAACTCGGCGTGAAGGTGACCCTTCGCATCGCGGCGGATTATGCAGCCGTGATCGAAGGCCAGCGCGCCGGCACGATCCACATTGCGGATTATGGTCCTTCCTCCTATGTGCGCGCCCACACGGTTTCGAATGGTGGTGTTGAAGCTTTCGCCTCCATGCGCGCGCCGGATGGCTCGACGGGCTATTTCGCTGTGGCCTACGCGAAAACCACCGCAGCCGGCACCAAGCTTGACGATTTCAAAGGCAAGAACCTCTGCCTTGTCGATCCGAACTCGACCTCGGGTTACAATGTTCCGCTCTACGCGATGAACAAGCTCAACATGGACCCGGCTAAGTTCTTCGACAAGGTCGTGAATGCTGGCAGCCATGAGAACGCTGTGATGGCGGTTCAGCAGGGCACTTGCGATGTTGCTTTCAACTGGTGGAACTCGGAAGAAGATTCCAACCTCTCACGCATGGTCAACAAGGGCATGGTGAAAAAGGATGATTTCAAGATCGTTTTCCGCTCGGAAAAGATTCCTGGATCGCCTTACGCTGTTCTCTCCTCTATGCCGGCTGATTTGAAGGCCGCGATTTCCAAGGCGTTTTTTGAATCCCCCACCCGCAACAAAGCGGCCTTTGATCGCCTGACTGACGGTAAGTCTCCCGGCTTCGCGCCAGCTGCGCACGCCGATTACAAGGTGATCGAAGACCTGCAGAAGTTCGTCGACGCCCTGCGCAAGAAGGGTTCGTAATCGCCTTCCATTCATGAAAGCCGGGGTTCGCCCCGGCTTTTTTGTGCGTTTTCTCTTCTTCCGCAGAGTTCGAGAGACCATTCATGGCCATCGCCATCACCCGCTTGCCGGATGCGCAGTTGGAATCAAGGCTCGGAGCCTATGCGGCCGAACAGGCTGCGCGGCGCCGTTTAACCCTGGTCGGCCTCGGTATCCTTCTGATCTGTATTATGATTTCGGCTCAAATGGCTGAGGTCGACCCGGGCAAGTTTTTTGCGAATATTGGTCAGTTCACGAGCTATATTGGCCGGATTTTCTATCTGGATAACGGGCGATTTGTACTCACCGACCCTGCCGAGTGGTTCTGGGGTTGGAAGAAATGGTTGATGCATATCGGCGATACGTTGTTGATCGCCTATCTCGGCACTTTGCTGGGCGCAATCGCTGCTTTTTTCGTCTGCTTTGCGGCCTCTGGCAATCTCGCACGCCATGCAACGTCGCGCTTCATGGCGCGGCGCATCCTCGAATTCTGCCGCACAGTGCCCGAGCTTGTTTTCGCACTGATCTTCGTGGTGGCTTTCGGCCTCGGTCCAATGCCGGGCGTGTTGGCCATCGCGATCCACACCTTTGGCGCGCTCGGCAAGCTGTTTTCGGAAGTGGTCGAAAACATTGATATGAAAACAGTAGATGGCGCGGCATCCACCGGTGCCTCCCGTTGGCAGGTCATTCGCTACGCGGTGGTGCCGCAGGTGCTGACCAATTTCGCGAGCTACACACTGCTCCGGTTCGAGATCAATGTGCGTGGAGCCTCGGTGATGGGCTTTGTCGGTGCTGGAGGCATCGGTCAGGAGCTGATCGAGGCTGTGCGGAAATTCTACTATTCCGATGTCTCGGCCATCCTGCTTCTGATCATCGCGACGGTCATCCTGATTGATGTCGGCACCGAGCGCATCCGCCACGCCCTTCTTGCGCAGGAGCAACGTCGATGAGCGGCAAGCCGAGCTTTCTGGATCCCGATGCGGCCAAGCGCAACCATCCGCATCTGATGGCGCCGTCAAATCGAAACAGGGCCATTGGGACTGTGATCGTGGTGGCGCTGCTTGGTCTGGCTCTTTTTGCCTTTCTCCGGCTTGAATTCTCGTTCGCACGCGTTGGCGCGGGGTTGGGGCAACTCGCAACCTTTCTCGGCCTCATGGTGCCGCCTTCGGCAGGTGGGAATGCCTGGGGCTTTTTCAAGGCTTTGGGCGAGACGGTTGCTATCGCCTTTCTTGGCACTCTTCTGGCCACCCTGATCGCGTTCCCTCTCGGATTTATGGCGGCAAAAGGTGTGATTGGCGGCGCCATCCTGCGATTTATCACGCGCCGATTTTCCGACACGATCCGCGGTGTGGATACGCTGATCTGGGCACTGATCTGGATCAATGTTGTGGGCCTCGGCCCGTTTGCCGGTGTGCTCGCGATCATGACCAGCGATATCGGCTCATTCACCAAGTTGTTCTCTGAAGCCATTGAGGCTGCGGATCGAAAGCCGTCGGAAGGCGTGATTTCGACCGGCGGAAACTCTGTGCATGTCATGCGGTTTGGGCTTCTGCCACAGGTCATGCCTGTGTTGCTCAGCCAGGTGCTGTATTACTTTGAATCGAACACGCGCTCTGCGACAATCATCGGAATTGTCGGCGCGGGGGGCATTGGCCTGCATTTGGCCGAAATGATCCGCACTTATGAATGGGATCGTGTCGCGTTCATCATCCTGATGATCTTGGTGACGGTCTCGGCAATCGATTATCTTTCATCGCGCTTGCGTGTTGCGATGATCGGCTCTCGGCCGAACTCTGCGTGAATTTCTGTCATCGATTTGTCATGACGACATCATCGAGACGTCATCAAAGCGTGTGAACCCGCGCCAAGACCAGAACCGGATCCTTGCTGGATGAATGTCGTGTCCGACCAAAACCCCCAACATCGTACGCGGGCTGCCATCATGGCCTTGCTGGCGCGGGCTCGAATCGAGGAATTATCCGGTCCTCTTGATGCTCACTGGCCAGACCTGAAGCCGCGGGTGATCCGCGCTCCAGAAACGGGCCTCGTCATGTTGCGCGGCCGCATGGGGGGCGATGGCGCTCCATTCAATTGCGGCGAGGCGACGGTCAGCCGAGCCGTGATCGAGCTGGAAACCGGCGAGCGCGGCTACGGCCAATTGCTGGGGCGCAACCGCAAGCACGCAGAGCTTGCAGCGATTGTCGACGCGCTCGGCCAACGCCTGGACGATGCGCCGCGTATCGAGAAGTTCGTCCTCGCGCCCATCAGCCAGCGCCTCACTTCCGAGGCGCGCCGGAAGCGCGCCGAAAGTGCGGCGACGAAGGTGGACTTTTTCACTCTCGTTCGCGCGGAAGGGTGAGGACACAATGCGGCACGCCTTATCTCCTGGTTTTTCAGCCCCCGTTTTCGAACAACAGCAGGCTTTCCGCGTAACGATGGACGCACTCTCTCGCCCGGGGAGAGTCGTGCCTTATCGTGCCGCACTCGAGGATGTGGGCCTGCTCTCGGCCAATGCGGCTGCAATTGCGCTGACTCTTCTCGATTTCGAGGTGAGTTTCCATCTTGCGCCGAGCCTTGCAGAAGCCGAAAGCTACATCACCTTTCACACCGGGGCGCGCCTAGCCGGCCATGCCCGTGACGCGGAGTTCGCCTTCATCGATTTGCGGCGCGACCGGCTGGAACTCTCGGCTTTCGCGCAGGGCGTCCCGGATTATCCCGATCGTTCGACCACGATTATCGCCCTTTGCGATGCCCTTTCCGGAGGCGAGGAGAGGGCATTGCGTGGCCCGGGGATTGCGACGTTCGTTAGCTTGGGCGTGACCAATCTGCCCGAGGATTTTACCGACCAATGGCATGCCAACTCGGCGAGAATGCCGCTGGGTGTCGATTTGATTTTCGTCTCATTAGAAGGGCTGCTCGGCCTGCCGCGCTCCACGCGCATCATCGGGGAGGTGCGCTGATGTATGTCGCAGTCAAAGGCGGTGAGCGCGCAATCTCAAATGCTCACCGATTGCTCGAACATGAGCGACGCGGTGATCGCGCCATTCCGGAAATCGGCGTCGGTCAGATTGAGGAGCAACTCAGCCTTGCAGTCGATCGCGTCATGAGCGAAGGCTCGCTTTATGATCGGGGATTGGCGGCCCTCGCGATCAAGCAGGCCCGCGGCGATCTCGTTGAAGCGATCTTCCTTCTCCGTGCCTACCGGACCACCCTACCACGCTTTGGGTATTCGGTCCCGCTCGATACCGGGCGTATGGCCGTACGGCGGCGCATTTCCTCGACCTACAAGGATTTGCCCGGCGGGCAGATGCTCGGCCCGACCTTTGATTACACCCACCGCCTGCTGGATTTCGCCCTGATGGCGGAATCGGATGTCGCTGAGCCGACGACCGCCCCTGTTGAGCTTGATGCTCCGATCCCCCGTGTCACCGATATCATCGCGCATGATGATCTGATCGAGCGCAATCCCGTCGAGGATGCCGAGAAGCCGGTTGGCGACCTCACACGCGACCCCCTGGCTTTCCCCGCGGATCGCGACTTACGGCTGCAGAATCTGGCGCGCGGCGACGAGGGTTTCCTGCTCGCTTTGGGGTATTCGACCCAGCGCGGCTATGGCCGCAACCACCCGTTCGTGGGTGAAATCCGCCTCGGCGAAGTCGAGGTGGAATTTGAAATCCCCGAGCTCGGTTTTTCGGTTTCGCTCGGAGAGATCACGGTCACCGAGTGCCAGATGGTCAACCAGTTCAAGGGCTCCCTCAGCGAGCCGGCGAAATTCACGCGCGGCTATGGCCTCAGCTTCGGGCATTGCGAGCGTCGCGCGATGTCAATGTCTCTGGTCGATCGGGCTTTGCGCGCGGATGAACTGGGCGAGGAACGCAAGAGCCCGGCGCAGGACGAGGAATTCGTGCTCTCGCATTCGGACAATGTTCAGGCGACCGGTTTCGTTGAGCATCTCAAGCTGCCGCATTACGTGGATTTTCAAGCAGAATTGGTGCTGTTGCGCCAGATGCGGCAGGAGCTTGCCACGCGCCAAGCCGCCCTCAACGCCGGGGAGGCCGCGGAATGACACGTGCAACCGAGCATCCCGGCTACAATTTCGCTTATCTCGATGAGCAGACGAAACGGATGATCCGTCGCGCGATCCTCAAGGCGATCGCGATCCCCGGCTATCAGGTGCCCTTCGCTTCTCGCGAAATGCCGATGCCCTACGGTTGGGGCACGGGCGGCGTGCAGGTGACAGCCGCCATTCTTGGCCGGGAGGATGTGCTCAAAGTCATCGATCAGGGCGCGGATGACACAACCAACGCAGTATCGATCCGTCAGTTTTTTGAGAAGACGGCGGGTGTGGAAACGACGACGGATACCGAGAAAGCCACAATCATCCAGACCCGGCATCGCATCCCCGAGGCGACTCTTCAGGCGCATCAGGTGATGGTCTACCAGGTGCCGATTCCCGAACCGTTGCGCTTTCTGGAACCGCGCGAAACCGAAACGCGCACCATGCATGCTCTGGCCGAATATGGCCTGATGCATGTGAAGCTTTACGAGGACATCGCCCAGCACGGGCATATCGCGAAAACATACGATTACCCTGTGCTGGTGGCCGAGCGCTATGTGATGGCGCCGTCGCCGATCCCCAAATTCGACAATCCGAAAATGCATGAGAGTGAAGCACTTCAGCTGTTTGGTGCAGGGCGTGAGAAGCGGATTTATGCTATCCCGCCACACACGAAGGTAGTGAGCCTCGATTTCGAGGATCATCCGTTCGAAGCCACGAAATTCGAGCAGCCCTGCGCACTCTGCGGCGCGACCGACAGCTATCTCGACGAGGTCGTGACCGACGACAAAGGCGGGCGGATGTATGTCTGCTCCGACACCCATCATTGCGAAACGCGGCGCGCTGAGGGGCATGTTGGCCATCTTGGTGTCCCTGTCACGGAGGCTGCGGAATGAACGCGCCGCTGCTCATCGCCGAAGGGCTCTCGAAATTCTACGGCAACCGCATCGGTTGCAGGGGCGTGTCGTTCGATCTTCAGCCGGGCGAGGTTCTTGCGATTGTCGGCGAATCCGGTTCAGGGAAGACGACGCTGCTGAACCTGCTATCCGGGCATCTGCCGCCCGATCAGGGCGCGGTGCGATACCGCATGCGCGATGGCACGACGCGCAACATTCTCGATCTCACGGAAGCGGAGCGCCGGTTTCTCGCGCGCACCGATTGGGGCTTCGTGCATCAGGATGCGCGTTATGGCCTGAGAATGGGCGTTTCAGCGGGCGGCAATATCGGCGAGCGCCTGATGGGAATCGGCGATCGTCATTACGGAAAAATCCGAGACGCCGCACTGAACTGGCTTGAACGCGTCGAGATCGACCCCGAGCGCATCGATGAGAAGCCGGGCGCTTTTTCAGGCGGCATGCGCCAGCGCCTGCAAATCGCGCGCAATCTCGTCACCAACCCGCGCCTCGTTTTTATGGATGAGCCGACAGGCGGGCTGGATGTCTCGGTGCAGGCGCGTCTCCTCGATCTCATCCGCGGCCTCGTGGCCGATCTCGGTCTCGCTGTGGTGCTGGTGACACATGATCTCTCAGTCGCGCGCCTGCTGTCCCACCGCATCCTTGTGATGAAGAATGGACTTGTGGTTGAGGCTGGCCTGACTGATCGCGTGCTCGATGACCCACAGGAAGCCTACACGCAGCTTCTTGTTTCTTCTGTTCTAGCGGCCTGAGGATAACAATGAAACCCGTTCTCACTGTCTCCGGTGTTTCCAAAGCCTTTCACCTGCATCTGCATGGCGGCAAGCATCTCTCGGTGGTCGATGGCGTCGATTTTGTGGTCCATGCTAGCGAATGCGTTGTGCTTGGTGGCCCTTCGGGCGCGGGCAAGTCCTCGATTATGAAGGCCATTTACGGGAATTACATCGCGAGCACTGGGGCAATCATCCTGGATGACGGCGAAACGAGCATCGATGTGGTCACGGCCTCGCCCGGCACCATCATTGCCCTTCGCCGTCACACAATGGGCTATGTGAGCCAGTTCCTGCGCGTCATCCCGCGTGTCTCAGCGCTCGAGATCGTTGCCGAAGCGGCGCGGGCCTCGGGCTTTGCGCCGGAGGCGGCGCGTGTGCGGGCCGAGCATCTGCTCACCCATCTCAACCTACCGGAGCAGCTCTGGAATCTCCCGCCCGCGACCTTCTCCGGCGGCGAGCAGCAGCGCGTGAACATCGCGCGCGGCTTTGCCGGCAAGCACCGTTTTCTCATTCTCGATGAACCCACAGCATCGCTCGATGCGATCAACCGTGAGGCTGTGATTGCCCTGATCGAGGCGCGCAAGGCCGAAGGCACGGCGTTTCTGGGAATTTTCCATGATCAGGACGTCCGCGACCGTGTCGCGGACCGCATCATCGATGTCACCCGCTTTTCACCCAAGCCGGAACTCGCGGCATGAGTGCTGAACCCAATCCGATCCGCCAGCCAAAGCTTTCGGAAACGCCGCTCATTCACCCGACGGCGGACGTGCGCAACTCGACTCTCGGCCGCTACACGGAGGTCGATGAACGCTGCAAGATCGCGGACTCGACCCTTGGTGATTACTCTTATGTCATCCGCGATGCCGAGATATGGTCGGCGACGATCGGTAAATTCGTCAACATTGCCTCGCATGTCCGCATCAATGCTACAAACCACCCGATGTGGCGCGCGAGCCTGCATCATTTCACCTATCGCGCGCAGGATTACTGGCCGGATGCCGATATGGAGAGCGAATTCTTCGATTGGCGGCGCTCCAATTCGATTAGCATCGGGCATGATGTCTGGATCGGGCATGGTGCCACCCTCCTGCCGGGTGTGAGCATCGGCAATGGTGCGGTGATCGGTGCGGGAGCGGTCGTCAGCCGCAATGTCGAGGCTTACACAATTGTCGGTGGTGTGCCGGCAAAGCTTATTCGCCGCCGTTTTTCCGAAGAGATTGGCCAGCGGCTCGATGCTTTGGCATGGTGGGATTGGAGCCATGCGCGCTTGCGCGCTGCTTTGGATGATTTCCGCAAACTCCCGATTGAGGAATTCCTGGTCCGTCACGAGGGTCAAACTGTCGAGGCTATCGCATCATGAAACCGCTTGTTCTCGAGAACGCCGAAATCGTGACGCGAGATGCCCAGTTCCGGGGTTATCTGGTCGCGAGTGAGGGAAAAATTATCGAAATCGGCGAGGGAAAGCCGCCCGAATCCGGGCACGATCTGCGTGGTGATTTCCTGCTCCCTGGCCTCGTAGAATTGCACACAGATCACCTCGAAGTGCATTTCATGCCGCGCCCGCATGTAGAATGGCCGGCGCTCCCAGCCGTGTTGGCGCATGACGCCCAGGTCGTGGGTGCGGGCATTACGACGGTGTTCGATGCCCTGCGTGTGGGCAACGATTACGACGACGAGAAATTCGGTGCACGCATGCAAAAGCTCGCCGCTGCGGTGGCCGATGCCAAGAAGCGTCACCTCACACGCGCCGAGCATTTCCTGCATCTCAGGTGCGAGATTTCTTGTGCGGATGTCGTGGAAGAGATGGAGCCCTTCCTCACCGATCCGCAACTCAAGCTCGTCTCGGTAATGGATCACACCCCCGGGCAGCGCCAGTTCACGGATGTTTCCAAATGGAAAGCCTATTACGGCGGCAAAAAGGGCGCCACGGAAGCTGAAATGAACGCCCGGATCATCCAGCGCCGCGCGATCCATGAACAATATGGCGAGGTCAACCGCCGGGCGATTGTCGAGCTTTGCCAGACCCACTCGATCGCGATTGCCAGCCATGATGATGCGACGGTTGCCCATGTCGAGGAAGCCATTCGGGATGGCATGCATATTGCCGAATTTCCCACGACTGTCCCGGCCGCGGTGGCCTCTCACGGTGCTGGCATGAAAGTCCTGATGGGCGCACCCAATGTGGTGCGTGGGGGCTCGCATTCGGGCAATGTCAGCGCTCGGGCTTTGGCTGAGAATGGTGTGCTGGACGTGCTTTCCTCCGATTATGTTCCTTCCAGCCTGCTGATGGCAGCTTTCGCGTTGCGCGATGTCGAGGCCGTTGGAAAACTCCCCGGAGCCATCCGGTTGGTGACCAAAAACCCGGCCGATGCTGCTGGTCTTCATGATCGTGGCGAAATTCTCGTCGGCAAACGCGCTGACCTGATCCGTGTCTCGGTTGAGGACGATCATCCCGTCATGCGCGAAGCGTGGCGTGAGGGACGGAGAGTCGCTTGATCCAGCCCTTGTTGGTTGCTTCTCCAGACATCAAGGGCGTCTTTATTGCAATTGTCGGCCCGAGCGGGGCTGGCAAAGACACTGTGATTGCGGGGTTGAAAACCCGATTGCCAGCAGAACGCTTCTTCTTTCCGCAGCGCGTGATCACGCGTGAGCCTGATGCGAACGAAGCCAGTTCTTCGCTCTCCGAAGCCGCATTCCAGTCTAGCAAGATGGCGGGCGAATTTCTTCTGGCTTGGGAAGCTAACGGGCTGCATTACGGAATACCCCGCCTCGTGATGGAGTATCTCGGTGGCGGACGGCATGTCATTGCAAATTTGTCGCGCAAAGCCGTCCCAACTTTGCGAAGCCTGCTGCCGCGCGTGCTTGTCGTGCACATCACGGCGCGACCAGACATCCTTGAGGAAAGGCTGCGTCGGCGTGGCCGGGAGGTTCCGGATCAACAGGTCGAACGGCTGGATCGCGGCCGGAAACTGGATGTCGTCGTCGATGCGGATATTCGCATCGAGAACAACGGGCCGGCTGAGGAGGCCGTTATCGCGCTTTACAATGTTCTGGCGCGCTTGCCGGACCCTGCCGCCCGATGAGTTACCGTTTTGCACTCTATCTTGCGCCAGAACCGGAACATCCTCTCTGGGCGTTTGGGTCGCAATGGCTGGGTTATGATGCTCAGAGCCAAACGGATCTGGCTCAGTTCAGGGTCGACGGTATCTCAGTCGACGACATGCGCGAAGTAACGGCCCATCCGCGTCTCTATGGCTTTCATCTCACACTGAAAGCGCCGTTTCGGTTGAATGAGGATGCAGCACCGGACATGCTGGAGGACGCGATACGGCAGATCGCGGCACGCCACGCGGTGTTTGGCCCGATCGCGCTGGAACCGGAGATACGGCCTGCATCATCAGGGCGAAAATTTCTCTGCCTCGTGCCTTCAGGACAAAGTCCGGCGTTGCACAAGCTGGAGGCGGATGCCGTTATCGCGCTAGACCGGTTTCGTGCGCCGCTCAGCGCAGCCGAGATCGCGCGACGCTCCCCAGATGCGCTTGCGGCGCGCGAGCGCAAATACCTCGAGACGTTCGGGTACCCGCATGTTCTCGAGGCGTATCGGCCGCATTTCTCATTGACGGGCCCGGTCGTCGATTCTCAACCTTACGTGCGGGCCGT
>JBOFZC010000241.1:0-3620 GCA_051654985.1 Rhabdaerophilum sp. | reverse complement strand
CAGTCGTTCGCAAAGGCGCGACCCGATGAAGCCATTTGCACCGAAAACCGTGTATTGGCTCATGATCTGGGCTCGATGAGCGGCCAATTGCGATCGGCGTCGCCAATCATGGCTGGCGTCGCAGGCCAGGGAATACCGAGCGTTGGATCATCCCAGCGCAGGCCACGCGCGTGACCGGGCTCATAAAGACGACCCATCTGGTAAAGAATGTCGGTGTCGGGTTCGAGCGTCAAAAACCCGTGCGCAAACCCTTCCGGGATGAGGAGGCCGTCGCCGCTCTCTGAATTGAGTTCCAGCGTGATGTGCTGAAATCGCGTTGGACTTTCTGCGCGGATATCGACGACCACCTCGAAGATCGCGCCGCGCGTCACGCGGATGAATTTTGCCTCGGCAAAGGGGGGATCCTGCCAATGAAGCCCGCGCAGAGTGTGCTTCGCCGTATTGCCCGAGAGATTGATCTGCGTCGAGGTGAAGGCAATGCCCGCTTGAGCGAACTCCTCGGGGCAATAGAGGCGCGAGAAAGAACCACGTTCATCCCGGTTCAGCGTCAGGCGGACGCGGACAACACCGGGCAAGGCGGTTTCTTCGAACTTCATGGGAGAATGCGCGTCTCGGGGATCGCGATTACGAAACGCCCGCCATAGTCGCGGATATCCGCCATGGATTTCGAAATTTCGTCAGCCAGGTTCCACGGCAAGATCACGACATAATCCGGCTTGGCCGCGCGTAACGCGTCAGGAGAAACGATCGGGATATGAGTGCCGGGTGCGAGGCGACCCTGCTTCGCATGGCTGGCATCGGCAATCAGGGTGATGTCGCCGGCGCTCACACCGCAGAAATTGAGAAAAGTGTTACCCTTTGCGGCAGCGCCGTAGCCGGAAACGGATTTATTCTCCGCTTTCGCTTTGGCGAGAAAGGCCAGAAACGATGATCGTGCATGCTCGGCTTTGGCCTGAAAGCCGCGATAGGCCTCACTGGCAGCATCGGCGAGGCCGGCCTTGCGCTCCTCGGTGAGGCAGGCATCGACAGTCGGAGTTTTCTTGTGCCCCGCGCCGACACGGCAAGCAAACACCCGGAGCGAACCACCATGCGTAGCGAGCCGCTCCACATCGAAAACACGCAAGCCGCAATCCTCGAAAATCCGCTTCACTGCCGTGAGGGAGAGGTAGGAATAGTGCTCGTGATAGATGGTGTCGAACTGCACGAGCCGGATCATGTTGAGCAGATGCGGGAATTCGAAGGTCGCAACACCCTGCGGCTTTAACATGCGCGTGAACCCAGTCACGAAATCGCGGATATCCGGCACATGCGCGAGCACATTGTTTGCGGCGATCAGGTCAGCGGCCCGCCTTTCGCTGGCCAGTTTTGCGCCGAGCGTTTCGCCGAAGAAATCGACAACTGTCGCGATGCCCTTGGCGCGTGCCGCTTCGGCCGTATTCGCCGTGGGTTCAATGCCGAGAACGGGAATGCCCTTGGCCTGGAAATGCTGGAGCAGGTAGCCGTCATTCGAGGCGGCTTCGGCAACCAGAGAATCCGGCCCGAGGCCAAAGCGTGTGATCATTGCCTCGGCATAGCGCTGGGCATGCGCGACCCAACTGGTCGCATAGGATGAGAAATACGCGTAATCCTCGTTGAAGATCGCATCGGCCGGCACGGAATGGTCGGCTTGCACGAGGAGGCAGGACGGGCAAGCGCTGACGACGAGCGGAAAGCGGCGTTCGCTCGCTTCCTGGCCCGGCTTGAGATTGCTGTTCGCGAGCGGCTGCTGACCGAGATCAATCATCGGTTCAGCCAGCGGCGTCGAACAGAAACGACAGGCGGGTTTTGCCATAACATCCTCAATTCAAGCGGGAATAGGCCGCGATCTGTTCCAACGTCAAATCCCGCGCATCCTTACCCTTCGCATACGCACGATACCATTCGGCGGTCCAATCCACGGCAAGACGACCGGGAAGGTGATCGCCGATTCCGAGCGCGCGGGCTTTTGTCGGGTCGAGCGAGAGCGATTGCATCTCTCGCGGAGCATTTGCGGCAGTTGGGTCGCGCTGCCAAGGCGATTTTGCGCCGAGACCGGGAAGCATCGCTTCGGCGATATCGGCAACTGTGATCACTTCGGCCGGATCAGGCCCGATATTGAGCGCCGTCGGCGTGTTCTTATCGCTCGCGAGCTTTTCCGCGAAGACGAGATAGCCCGAGAGGCAATCGAGCACATGCTGCCAGGGGCGCGTGGCCGATGGATTGCGCAGCACCAGCGGCACACCGGATGTGGCCGAGCGGACAATATCCGGCACGATCCGATCTTCGGAATAATCGCCGCCGCCGATGACATTCCCACCCCGTGCGGTGGCGAGAGCGATGCCCTTTTTTTCAAAAATGGCGGCGCGGAAACCAGCCACCACATGCTCGGCCGCCGCTTTTGAGAGCGAATAGGGGTCATGGCCGCCCAAGGCGTCTTCCTCCCGGAAGGCCCGGCCGGTTTCGTCATTCGCGTAGACCTTGTCCGACGTGATCGCGAGGATCGCTTTCAAGTCCGGTTCTTCCGCTAGGGCGTCAAGAAGATTTGCAGTGCCTTGCGCATTGATAGCGAAGGTCGCGCCGGGCTCGCGATACGAGCGGCGCACCAGTGCCTGTGCCGCAAGATGCAGCACGATTTCTGGACGGGCCTCGGCGACGACGGGCTGCACCGCTGCGAGATCGCGCAGATCAGCCATCTCGGAGCGGCACGAGGTGCCAATATTGGCCAAACCAAAGAGACTGGGTGTCGTTTCCGGCGCGAGGGCGAGGCCAGTGACCTTAGCCCCCATTGCGTTCAGCCAGAGGGCGAGCCAGCTGCCCTTGAAACCGGTATGGCCCGTGACAAGCACGCGCTTGCCGGCCCAGAAAGCCGGATCGGGCAAGCGTGCGGCTATCATGTCCAATGCCCGGATGGGCGATTTGCCCTGATCATATCCAGCCCTTGTGCTTTCCTTGGCCACGAATCCCGCTTTTAAAACTCGTCTCGTCGTAAGCGCGCGGTGAGCCGATTTCAACCGCTCGCGTTCTCAGCAAGGGTTCGCGTGTTACTCGCGACGCAAAATGAACCGGTCGAGGAGATCGGACAAAAAACCGGCCTTAAAACGCGCAGTGATGGCAGCCGGATCGTAATCGTCACGCACCCAATCCAGAAACGGCTTGGCACTGCTTTGCGTCTCTGAGAGGTAAGTCTCATAGACGGCATCGAGAATCCCGGTTTTCGAACGCGCGAAATGCAGGTGGCGCAGGCTCAACTCGGACTTCGCGTCCCGAACGGCGTGGCCCTCGACGACAATTCGGTAGAGTGCTGAGAGAAATCCGGCGCGATCCGCCCCGGATTTGCAATGGATCAGGACCGGGCCGGGAGCTTCGCGCAATATCTCTGCCGCGCGCAGCAAGGCTTCCCGTGACGGCGCAGAGCGCGAGAAAATTGGCGCTGATTCCAGCGTGAGATAGTTGATTCCGGCTTTGGCCGCGGCCTCTTTCACAAGCGCGTGCCCGCCATGCCGGCCGGCATCGTGCCGGGCATTGATGATCGTGCGGATACCTTGATGCGCGGCCCATTCGACATCACGCGGAATTGGTTGGTTCGAGCGCCAGGCTGCTTG
>JBOFZC010000240.1:0-6499 GCA_051654985.1 Rhabdaerophilum sp. | reverse complement strand
TATGATGGCCCGAACCTGGTGCTGAATACCAACTATGCCGGCTCGGATGTGCCTGTCCCGCAGGATCTCGGTCCGATCGGGCTGAAAAATCTTCGGTTGGAGAACTAGGTATGCGGCGCGTTCTTCAATCGCTTTTCGATCAATTCAGTCGAGCCCGTGAGGGCTCGGTGAGTGTGTTGCTGGCGATTGGACTGCCCTCCCTTATCGCACTCGTCGGTGGAGCGGTCGATTACACCGCGGCCAAACAGACGCAATCGCGCTTGCAAAGCGTGGCGGATGCAACCGCACTCTCTGTTGCCCGCGAGATGACACTTGCTCCTCTGACACCTGAGCGCGTTCAGCAGCTTGTCGTGGGCTATGCGAAAGCGAGCCTGGGCGCCGATTCTGGTGACATCCAGATCGTTGGGAGTTTGGCCGAAAACAATATGGCGATTTCGGTGGTGATCACCGCACCCTTGAAAACGCCTCTCGGTCTCCTGCCGAAACTCACCGGCGCGTCGACCGTGCAGAGCACGGCTTTGGCCCGGGTGAGCGCCGCCACCACTCAATCGAAACTCTGCGTTCTTTCCCTTGGTGATCACCATCAGGGCGGCATTTTCATGCACAATGGTTCGATGCTGAATGCGCCAGAATGCATGTTGCATTCGAACTCGACGCAGAAGCAAGCCGTGATCGTCCAGCAGGGTTCGCAACTGATCGCGAGCCTGGTTTGTGCCCGGGGCGGAGTTGCGAACCTTGCTGGACAGGTGCGAGCCAATCTTCTCAGCGATTGTCCGATCCAGCGAAACCCACTGGAGACAAAGCCCGAGCCATCGGTGCAGGGCGGCTGTATGCAGAACGATCTGCGTATCAAGGATGGTGTGCGCACTCTTTCGCCGGGCATTTATTGCAAAGGCGTGCGCATTGAAGGCACAGCCCGTGTGACACTTAACCCCGGTGTTTATGTCTTCCGTGACGGCCCACTAACCGTCAGCAAAAATGCCGAAATGACCGGCAATGGCGTCACTTTGATGTTCACCGGGAAGAAGGCCTATTTCCGCTTTCTCGATAACAGCCTGATCCGGATTTCCGCCCCCACGAGCGGATTAAGCGCAGGGATGCTGATCTGGGAATCGCGCTTTTTTCAGCCTGGTGTGAATTCTTGGAAGAATGGCGGCTGCGGCGGCCATAATGACGACGATGATGACGATGGCGGCCCCAATGGCTGCGGTCCAAATACGCCGGGTACGGCACCAGCCAAGAAAACCAACGAGCACCATATCAATTCCGATCGCGCCCGTGAGCTGACCGGCACGATCTATTTGCGGAACGGTTTGCTGCTGATCGACAGTCGGCGTTCCGTGGCCGATCAATCACCCTTCACGGTGCTCGTCGTGAACAAGCTCGATCTTTATGATGGCCCGAACCTGATGCTCAATTCCAATTTTGCAGGCTCTGCTGTGCCGGTTCCGCAGGGTCTTGGCCCGTTGGGTGCCAAGAATGTTCGGTTGGGGATGTGAGCTGCAACTGGGGGTAACCCCTCGCTCCGGCTTTACGCGAATCAACCCATGCAATAGCCGGGTTGCATGGGTAAGCCGGTTGATCCACCGCTTGAAGACGGCACCGAGGTTATCGCGCTGCGCGATGCCTTGGAGGAGCGTTATCTCGCCTATGCTCTCTCGACCATCATGCACCGCGCATTGCCCGATGCACGCGACGGGTTGAAGCCGGTTCACCGGCGTATTCTCTATGGCATGCATTTGCTGCGGCTCAACCCGGCGGCTCCGTTCAAGAAAAGCGCGAAAATCGTCGGCGACGTGATGGGCACGTTCCATCCGCACGGTGACCAGGCGATTTATGACGCGCTGGTGCGATTGGCGCAGGATTTCTCCTCGCGCTATCCCCTCGTCGACGGGCAGGGGAATTTTGGCAATATCGATGGCGATGGCGCGGCCGCCTATCGCTACACTGAAGCGCGAATGACCGAGGTTGCGCGCCTTCTGCTCGAAGGTATCGATGAAGACGCCGTCGCCTTCAGGCCCAATTACGACGGCCTCAATGAAGAGCCGATCGTTCTGCCCGGCGCTTTCCCGAACCTGCTCGCGAATGGCGCGCAGGGCATCGCGGTGGGCATGGCCACCTCGATTCCACCGCACAACGCAGCAGAACTCTGCGCCGCGGCAATCGCGCTGATCGACGATCCGAAAGCGCCGCTCGAAGCGCTGATGCAGCATGTTCCGGGGCCGGATTTTCCCACCGGCGGCATCATCGTTGAACAGCCGGCCAGCCTCGCCGAGACCTACCGCACCGGGCGCGGTTCGGTGCGCATGCGAGCGCGCTGGCACAAGGAGGAGACGGGGCGGGGGACTTACGTCGTCATCGTCACCGAGATTCCCTATCTCGTGCAGAAATCGCGGTTGATCGAGAAGATCGCCGAATTGCTGAACGATAAGAAGCTGCCGCTGCTCAACGATGTGCGTGACGAGAGCGCCGAGGATATCCGTGTTGTGCTGGAACCGCGCAGCCGCGCGGTTGAAGCCGAGATGATGATGGAGGCGCTCTTCAAGCTCACGGAGCTGGAGACGCGCTTTCCGGTGAACCTGAATGTTCTGATCGACGGCAAGGTGCCAAAAGTCGTGGGCCTTGCTGAGGCTCTGCGGGCCTTCCTCGACCATCGGCGTGACGTTCTGCTGCGCCGTTCGCGCTATCGCCTCGGGCAGATCGAGGCGAGGCTTGAAATCCTTGGCGGCTTGCTGATTGCGTTCCTCAATCTCGATGAGGTGATCCGCATCATCCGGGAGGAGGACGAGCCGAAACTCGTGCTGATGAAGCGCTTTGAGCTCACGGACGTGCAGGCCAATGCCATTCTCGATACGCGCCTGCGTCAGTTGCGCAAGCTCGAGGAGATGGAACTTCGGAAGGAACACGAGGAACTCTCAGCCGAAAAGGCGCAGATCGAGATCCTGCTCGCCTCTGAGGCCAAGCAGTGGAAAACCGTGCGCTGGGAAGTGGGCGAGGTGGGCAAGAAGTTCTCGAAAGAGACTGCGCTCGGTCGCCGCCGCTCTGATTTTGGCGTCGCGGGTGAAGTGTCATTCGATGTCGCTGAGGCCTTGATCGAGCGCGAACCCATCACGGTGGTGGTGACCGAAAAGGGCTGGATCCGGGCGCTCAAGGGCCACAATGTTGATCTTTCAACGCTCACCTTCAAGGGCGATGACGCGCTGCATTTCGCCTTCCCCACCGAGACAACCGCAAAAATCATCCTGATGACCACGAACGGGAAGGCCTTCACGCTCGATGCTTCGAAACTGCCGGGCGGGCGCGGTTTCGGCGAGCCGATCCGCCTGATGGTCGATCTCGATTCCGAGGCCGAGATCATGGCGGCGTTTGCGCATCAGCCAGGGCGGAAATTCGTGCTCGCCGCGCGTGATGCCCGCGGCTTCGTGGTGCCGGGCGATGAACTCCTCTCCTCCACCCGCAAAGGACGGCAGGTGATGGTGGTCGATGATGCGCGGCTCTGGCGCATCGTGCTGGTCGAAGGCGATCAGCTGGCGATTGTCGGCGAAAACCGCAAGATGCTGGTCTTCCCGCTCGCCGAGGTGCCGGAAATGGCGCGCGGCAAGGGCGTGCGCCTGCTGAAAATGAAGGATGGCGGCCTCTCGGACATCAAGACTTTCGCTGGCGAGAAGGGCCTGACATGGCAGGATTCGTCCGGCCGCACCTTCAGCCTCAAGGGCGATGAGCTCGCCGATTGGACTGGCGCGCGCGCTGACGCCGGGCGCCTCGTGCCGAAGGGCTTCCCGCGCTCCGGGCTCTTCGCGGGGTAATTGGCATCTCGTAGGCTGATTGCAAAAATTCAAACTCGAACCGCCTTTTCGCGATCAAAAGCGCCTTGTCGTGTGCATAGACGCAATCTAGATCTCATGGCGACGGCTTGTTTCAGCTTTCTGAGAGGGAAAATCATGACCACGATCGCGATCGTTTATCATTCTGGTTACGGCCATACCGAGGTGCTCGCCAAGGCTGCGGCTGAAGGTGTTGCCCGCGGCGGGGGCAAGCCTGTTCTGCTCAAAATCGAGAACGCGGCCCAGGACTTTGGCCCTCTGCTTGATGCTGCAAGTGCGGCTGATGGCATTCTCTTTGGCGCGCCTACTTACATGGGATCTGTTTCGGCACCCATGAAAGCGTTTATGGACGCCTCTTCGAAAGTGTGGATGGCGCAGGGCTGGAAAGACAAGGCTGCGAGCGGATTTACGAATTCGAACTCGCTCTCGGGCGACAAGCTCAATTCACTCATTCAGCTTTCTATTCTCGCGGGTCAGCATTCGATGATTTGGGTTTCGCTCGGTATGATGCCGGGGAACCCGAATGGCAACTCAACGTCAGCTGCTGACACCCCGAACCGTATTGGTTCCTACATCGGTGCGATGGCTCAGTCCGATAACGTTGCTGCCGAACTTAGCCCCCCGGAAGGCGACAAGGAAACCGTCCGTCTTCTCGGTGCACGTATGGTGAAAATTGCAGCCAAGCTGGCGGCTTGAAGCGCGCTCGATTAGAGTCACGAATCAGACGGCGCGATCCCTGTCGCGCCGTTTTTTTGTTTTTGGAGCAGGCGATGACTGAAGCTACTCAAACGGAAAAACCCCGCCTGCTGTGCTTCCTCGATGCGATGTGCTCGTGGTGCTATGGTTTTTCGCCTGTGATGAACGGCATCGCAGAGCATTTTGGTGAACGCGTCGAATATCTCACCTTCTCCGGCGGTTTGCGACCGTTCAACAAAGAGCCGATGGCGCAAGAAATGCGCGACAAGCTTGCCGCAACCTATGACCATATCTCCAAAATGACCGGTCAGGAATTCACGACAACAAGGCTGATGGATCCAAAATTCATCTATGATACCGAACCGGCGAGCCGCGCGATCGTGGCCATACGTCAGCTCTCGCAAGGGCAGGATTTTTCCTATTACCTGAGCATCCAGAAGGCATTTTACGCCTATGGAGAGGATATCACCAGCGAGGATATGCTTGCGCGGCATGCGGAGACCTTCGGCATCGCGCATGAAGTGTTCCGAGAGGTTTTTCGTTCTGACGCTATAAAAGAAGCCACTCTGAGTGATTTTCGCGTGGCGCAGAATTTCAATATTACAGGTTTCCCAACCATCGTGGTCCATCGCACTGATGGAAAAAACCCCAATGCGCTGATGCTGGTGGGGCAGGGATATTCTCCGCTCAACGAGATGGTCGAGCGCATCGAAGCGGCTCTCACGGCGGATGTCTGACTACTTGTCCACTCTATCCCAGGCGAGCATGCCCAGGCGCTCCTGCGGCAGAAAGCGAGCCTTGTAGGCCATTTTTTTTGAGCCCTCGACCCAGTAGCCGAGATAGAGATAAGGCAGGCCGAGAGTGCGCGCACGGGCGATGTGATCAAGGATCATCAGCGTGCCGAGCGAGCGATGGGCGTAGTCGGGGTCGTAGAACGAATAAACCATCGAGAGACCATCAGAGAGAATATCAGTGAGCGCAACGCCCACAAGGTCGCCAGGGTGGTCGCCCACCGGCGGAAGGCGATATTCCACGAGACGCGTCTCGACATGGCTGTCTTCGACCATCATCGAGTAATCCAGCACCGACATATCAACCATGCCACCATCGGCATGGCGGCTGTCGAGATAGGCGCGGAAAAGCGAGTATTGCTCGGATGACGGCGTCGCCGACCGCATCTGGCCGGTAACATCCCCATTGTCGCGCAACACCCGCCGGAAGGTGCCGGAGGGGCGAAACTCGTTCGCGAGGACGCGCACGGAAACGCAGGCGCGGCAGGTTTCGCAGGCCGGACGATAGGCGATGGATTGGCTGCGGCGAAACCCGCCCTGTGTGAGGATCTCGTTAAGCTGGATTGCGCGCTTGCCCACGAGATGTGTGAACACCTTCCGCTCCTGCCTTCCAGGAAGATAGGGGCAGGTTGTGGGTGCCGTGAGGAAGAATTGCGGAGTATCCCGCGGTTGCTGCGTCATGGTTGGAATGTGAACCGGATTCCCCCTTTTTCGCAAGCGGGGTGAAGGTCGCAGAGGGGCGCAGCTCTCTTACCCGCCTTCACCATGCACAGGTTCGGCGCCTTTGGGCGTCCAGGGCATCACGACGCCGTTAGGATCGATGCGCTGCGGCGCAAAGCCGTCGGCTGAAAGAGCAGCAAAAATCTCTGCAGCGTGCGGTGCGCCACGCGTCTCGACCGTGACATCAAGCGAAACACCTTTCGCCGGCACCGAGAGGAATGTGCGCCGATGCATCACCTCGAGGATGTTTGCGCCGAGTTCCCCAAGCCGCGTGGCAACGCGCCCGAGAAAACCGGGGCGGTCATCCGAGGTGAGGCGGAACGAGATGATGCGTTCCTTGCGCTCCAATTCGCGCACCATGATGGAGGCGAGGATGCGCGCATCAATGTTCCCACCGCAGAGGATCAGCCCCACTTTTCGGCCTTGAAACCGCTTTGGCGCGTGGAGCATAGCGGCGAGGCCCGCAGC
>JBOFZC010000239.1:0-2122 GCA_051654985.1 Rhabdaerophilum sp. | reverse complement strand
CCCCCCGCTTCTTTTTTGTTTTGGCTGACTGCCAGCCGTCTTACTGGATCGGCTTACTCGCATGGTCGACAGGCTTGTCGTTCCGCGTTTTCCAGAGCGAATAGACCACGCCACCGATGATCAGCGTGAGCGTCACTCCAAGCGAGATCGCCGGGTTCAACTTGCCGACCATCTCGTTCCAGAAGATTTTCAGACCGATGAAAACCAGCACCAGAGCCAGCGCATACTTCAGATAGTGGAAGCGGTGAACCATAGCAGCGAGCGCGAAATACAGCGCGCGCAAGCCGAGGATCGCCATGATATTCGCGGTGTAAACGATGAATGTATCCGTGGTGATCGCGAAGATCGCGGGCACTGAGTCCACGGCGAAGATCAGGTCGGCGATGTTGATCACCACCAGAGCGAGGAACAAAGGCGTCGCCCAGAGGACGATTTTGCCGGTCTTGGGATCAGGCTGACGAACGAAGAAGCGTTCGGCATGCAGCTGGTCTGTCACGCGCATGTGCTTGCGCATGAATTTCACGACCGGGTTTTTCGACACATCGGTCTCACCTTCTGGCACAACCAGCATCTTGATGCCGGTGGCGATCAGGAATGCGCCGAAAATGTAGAGCACCCAGCTGTATTCCTGCACCAGAGCAGCACCCAGTGCGATCATGATGCCGCGCAGCACGATCACCGCGAGAATGCCCCAGACCAGCGCGCGATACTGATATTTGCGCGGAATGGCGAAGAAGCCGAAAATCAGCGAGATCACGAACACATTGTCGATCGACAACGCTTTTTCGATGAAGAAGCCGGTGAAATAGGTGATGCCGGCATGGGTGCCATCTTCTGTGAAGATCCGTCCCGTCTCATATGCCCACCAGATGACCGCACCGTAGACCATCGAGAAAGCGATGTAGAAAGCCGAAAGCCAAAGGCTTTCAGAGACGCCCATTTCCTTGTCGTCCTTGTGCCAGATGCCAAGGTCAAAGGCGAGCAATGCGACGATGACGCTGAGGAAGCTCAGCCACATCCAAACGGGCTTCCCAAGGAAGCCCCCCATCAAAATTTCCATGTGATTTAACCAGTTTGAGCCCGAGGAAGATTAATCTCGGCTCCGACATCACGCGAACCAGCTTGATGCTGCGCGCCAGAGGGGCCCGGTACCGATGGCGGGAACATGACGCAATTTGTGAATTCGTCAAGATGTCGCATGCCGAATTTTGTCGGTTCTCCGACACGGTTTTGGCAAAATAGTTGATTTTTACAGGCTTTTTCTCTCTATCACTGCTTGATGAGAAGCCACGAGGGCCATGAACTTGCAGCCGACGCTTGGCCAACAGGCCGCTTATGACGATATCCGCCTGCGGTTCCGCTGGGCCGTGCCGGAGCGGTTCAACATCGCGACCGTGGCTTGCGATCAATGGGCGAAGGTTGATCCTGCCCGCACCGCGATTGTCGATGTTGGACCGGATTTTGCTGTCTCAGAGTTCAGTTACGGCGCGTTGCGCCTTGCGGCTGACACGCTGGCCTCCGCTTTTCAGCGTGCTGGTATCCAGCCGGGCGAGCGGATCGCGATTTTCCTGCCACAGGGCCGGCATGTCGCGGTGGCGCATATGGCGATCTACAAGCTCGGAGCCATCGCGGTGCCGCTCGCGGTTCTGTTTGGGCCAGAAGCGATCACGTATCGCTTGCAGGATTCCGGCGCGCGCTTGATCATCACGGATCAAGTCGGTGCAGAGCGCCTCGCGCCTCTGATGACGGATACACCACGCGTTGAAACCATCCTCTCGATGGATGGCGAAGCCAGGGGTGCGATGCCGCTCGCTCGCTTTACAGAAGGGGCTGCCGAGCGCTTCGAGACGCGAGATAGTTGCGCGGATGACCCCGCCTTGATGATCTACACATCCGGCACCACGGGGCATCCGAAAGGCGCGCTGCATGGGCATCGTGTGCTGCTCGGGCATCTCCCTGGCGTTGAAATGCACCACGACTTCCTCCCTCAAAAGGGGGATCGGCTCTGGACTCCGGGCGATTGGGCCTGGGCGGGTGGATCCCTCAACGTGCTGCTGCCGGGTCTCACTTATGGGGTCCCGGTTGTGGCCTGGGCATTCCAGAAATTCGATCCTGAAGCGGC
>JBOFZC010000238.1:0-2688 GCA_051654985.1 Rhabdaerophilum sp. | reverse complement strand
GCGGCACTCACGCGCACAACCGAATACATGCTCGCGAACCTTGCCTCGAAACCCAATGATGCGCTCGCGGGTGCTACCCCTTATCTGCGGCTCTTCGGGTTGGTGGCGGGCGGAGCGTATCTTGCTGATCAGGCTCTCGCGGCTCATGCCGGGCTCGGGGCGGGTGAGACCGATCCGCGCCACGCCATGCGCATCGAGGATGCACGGTTCTTCGCCGAGAACATGGTGACCGCGGCGGGTGGGTTGGAAACGACCGTTCTCGAAGGAGCCGATTCCGTGAATTCAGCTTACGATGTGGCGGCCGCGTGATGAGCGATGTTCTCACAAGCCGCGACGGTGCGGTGCTCACCCTGCGCATGAATCGTGCGGAGAAGAAAAACGCGCTCACGGGTGGGATGTATTCCGCTCTCACCGATGGGTTGAAATCCGCAAATGCCGATGATGGCATTGGCGCGATTGTGATCCTCGGACAGCCCGGCATTTTCTGTGCCGGCAATGACATCAAGGATTTCATCGCGTTCGCGATGGGCGGCGGCATCGGCCAGCCGATCCTCGATTTCCTGCGCGCTCTCGTCGCCAACGAGAAACCGCTCGTCGCGGGTGTGGATGGCGCCGCAATCGGCATCGGCACCACGATGATCCTGCATTGCGACTATGCCATCGCTTCGCCGCGCGCGGTCTTCGCGACACCCTTCGTCGATCTCGGCCTTGTACCAGAGGCGGCGTCGAGCCTCATCGTGCCGCAGCTCATGGGCAATCGCCTCGCATTCGAAATGCTGGCGATGGGTTCAAGGTTTGATGCGGGGCGCGCCCGCGAAACCGGGCTCGTCAACCGCATCGCGGAACACGATACGCTCGAAACTGAGGTTCGTGAGGCGGCCGAGGCTATTGCCGCCAAGCCGCGCGAAGCGGTGAAACTCGCGCGCAAGCTCATTCGCGGTGATCAATCCGCCATCCTCGCGCGAATCGATGAAGAAGCGAAACTCTTCTCCGAGCGGCTGGTTTCAAAAGAAGCACGCCAAGCGTTTGAGGCTTTTTTGTCCAAGGGCAAATCCTAATCCAAATTGGAGACCGTCATGAGCCTTTCCGGCAAAACCCTGTTCATCACCGGTGCCTCGCGTGGCATCGGTCTCGCGATTGCCCTTCGCGCCGCGCGTGATGGCGCAAATATCGTCGTTGCGGCGAAAACCGCGGTGGCGCATGCCAAACTCGAAGGTACGATTTTCACGGCTGCTGAGGCGATTGAGAAAGCGGGCGGCAAAGCGCTGCCGATCCAGCTCGATATTCGCGATGATGAAGCCACCGAAGCCGCTTTCACGAAAGCCGCGCAGCATTTCGGCGGCATCGATGTTGTCGTGAACAACGCGTCTGCGATCAATCTCGCTCCAGTTGAAAAACTCGAGATGAAGCGTTTCGACCTGATGCACCAGATCAACGCGCGTGGAACCTATCTCGTCTCGCGTTGCGGGCTGCCTTATCTCGCGAAAGCACAAAACCCGCATATCCTGATGCTCTCGCCGCCGCTCGACATGAAAGAAAAGTGGTTTGCCGGTCACACGGGCTACTCCATGGCGAAATTTGGCATGAGCCTCGTTGTGTTGGGTCTTGCCGGCGAGACGCGCGGGCGCATTGGCGTCAACGCGCTCTGGCCGCGCACCACGATCGCGACAGCTGCCGTGAACAATCTGCTTGGCGGTGAGGCCCTGATGCGCGCCTCGCGCAAGCCGGAAATCCTCGCCGATGCGGCCTATATGATCTTCAACAAGGACGCAAAAAGCTTCACCGGCCAGTTCATCATTGATGACACGTTCATGGCTGGCGAGGGCGTCACCGATTTTGATCTTTACCGCAACGATCCGACATCGGCATTGGCACCTGACTTCTTTGTGCCCGATGACATGAAACCGCCATCTGTTGCGAGCTACGGACCTCTGAAGACTTGAGATTCCGCTTGCATTTGGCGCGCCGACGCGGCTGAAATCCGCGCGACTTGTGCAGCCGGTGAATCGGGGGAGGGCCAGAATGATCGTCGCCTATCTTCCCGGACATTCGACCCCGGAGACGCGCTGCCATTTTGAGCGGCGCATCATCGGAGAAGGCGAACCCGTTCCGCCGGAAGCGATCTGGATCGACATGCTCAACCCGACCCGTGAGGAAGATGAGCGCGTCGAGGCCCGGCTCGGTATCGAGATCCCGACGCGCGAGGAAACCGAGAATATCGAGCCCTCCGAGGTGCTCTATGTCGAGAATGGCGTGCGCTATATGTCGGCGCGCATCCTCTGCCAATCCGAGAGTGAAACGCCAAAACTCGCGCCGGTTTCGTTTATCCTGCGCGATCATCATCTGATCACGGTGCGCTATGACGAGCCGCGCTCGTTCCAGATGTTCATCAATCGCATGGCCAGACCCTCGGCCTGCACGCCCACCGGAGACCATATGCTGGTCTCGCTGTTCGAGACGGTGATCGACCGCGCCGCTGAATTGCTCCGCATGGCCGGCGAGCGGATTGATGATGTCTCGCCGCTGGTGTTCGGCAAAGGCGGCACCAACGAGAGCGATCCACGCGTTTTCCGCCAGACGCTGCAAACAATGGGCTTGGAAGGCGCGCGCATCTCGAAAGTGCGCGAAAGCCTCGTCTCCATCGAGCGCATGTTGCTGTTTCTGACGGCGAATACAGCCGGCGCGACC
>JBOFZC010000237.1:0-2084 GCA_051654985.1 Rhabdaerophilum sp. | reverse complement strand
TCGGCCTTTTGATATTCGAGCGCGAAGCGCAGGCCACGGGTGGAATCCCCCAGCACGAAATCCCGATCAAGGGCGGGAAGGCGGAAGCTCGGGCTTTCCATCTGCGGGCGGTTGGAGCGAGCGGCGGACATGACAGGCGTTTCCGTTTGAGGTCTTTTGAAGCCCCAAGGCTAGGCCTGAAACGTAAAGGCCGGGAAAACGGCTTGGATTTCCGTCAGCAAGTTGTCATCATCTGTTGCAAAGAAGGTTTCACGCGTGTGTTGCGCAGAAGAAAGCCGCAAAAAGGGAGATAATCATGTCGCTGTCACGCCGAACGGCCCTCGCCCTCCCACTCCTCGCGATACCTTCGCTTCTCCGCGCTCAAACAGCGCCAACGCCGGTCGGAGCCAACCCAACAGCGCCTCCCGCTCCTCCCGTTTTGGGGCGTTTTGAAACCGTCTCGCGTTTCAACACT
This sequence comes from Rhabdaerophilum sp., assembly GCA_051654985.1. Taxonomy (GTDB): domain Bacteria; phylum Pseudomonadota; class Alphaproteobacteria; order Rhizobiales; family Beijerinckiaceae; genus Rhabdaerophilum. The sequence continues at coordinate 1,630 of JBOFZC010000237.1, read as the reverse complement.
GTGGCTGCGCGGCAAGGTGTGTGTGCAGACAAGGATCACGTCTATGTCGTGGATGACCGCCTGATTATCAAATTCGAGAAGAACGGGTTCAAGGAGGTCGCGCGTTTTGAAACGCCGCGTGAAGGCCCGATCATTCACATGAACAGCTTGTCCCTGCATGAGGGCAAGCTTTATGCGGCGCATTCGAACTACCCGGAATCGCCGATGCTCTCTTCCATCGAGATCTTCGACGCTGCGAGCTTGAAACACATCGAAAGCCACTCGTTTGGCTACATGCCCGGCAGCCTCACCACTTGGGAATGGCATGCGGGCAAATGGTGGGCGATTTGGGCCAATTACTCGCGCGTATTCGGCCGCAACCAGCAGCCATATGGCAACACGCACTGGACGCACATGACCCGTCTCGGCGCGGATATGCGCGCAGAAGCGGGATGGAGCTTTCCAGCTGATGTGCTGACGCGATCGGAACCGATGAGCATCTCAGGGGCTTCCTGGGGGCCAGGCCTTCCGGGGCATCCCGGGCCGCTCTATTGGTGCACTGGGCATGATCACAAGGAGGTCTATGCCATGCGACTTCCCAAGCAGGGCATGCGGCTCGAACGCATCACGACGATCCCGATCGAGGCGGAAGGCCAAGCCATCGCTTGGGACAAATCTGACCCGAACCTCTTGTGGATGCTCATCCGCTCCAAACGCGAGGTCGTGGCCCAGCGCTTTGTTCCAGCCGGATAAGGCTGCGGGGGCATTGCTGGGGAACTGAATTTATTCTGTTCCCCCGCCATTCATCCGTGCTTGGCGCTCCAAGGCGAGCAACAGCAGGCCGAGCACGCAGGCATTCAGCACATGCCACAGGAAATGCAGCCCGAAGGGGATCACCGTACAGGCCGGTTGATCGAGCGTGCGAAAGGTCAGCGAGACGACAAACACCAAACCCGCCAGCGCGAGATATTGCGACACAATTTTTGCGGATGATCCGCCGCGCATCGCGGTCAGCCCGGCAAAAACGAAGAGAGCCGCAAGTGCCGGGACGTAGCCCACCCCTCCACCGAGTGCTCGGCTCCCGACCAGTGAGATAAACCCCGCGCTTGCTGCAAAAAACAGGGCTGGCGCAACGAGTGCCGCCCAGAGCGGCAAGCCGAGATAGCGCCGCACAGCCAGCCCGAAATAAGCGAGGATAAAGAGCTGGATAGGCAGCACATCCAGCATCACCGTGACGCGGTTGGGGATGGTGTGGAACAGGAAGCTGCCGATGCCGATGGCCGCAACCACGATCACAAGCGCAATCAATGCCCAATCCCGTGGCTTCTGCCGCAACCAGAGCACAAGGCCGATCGCAGCGGCGATGAGGAAAGCCGCGTTCGTGATCGCATTCAGCGGCTCAGCCCAGAAGCCCGCCTGCCCCAGCCTTTCGCAATAGGCGAACAAGAAACGCGGTTCAGGCTGAAACATCGACGAAACTCCTTGAGGATTGCGCCGGTCCACTCTGCCCTTCGGCTAGCAATAGCGCTACAAGCGTCAGATGCTGATCGCCACATTCAACGTCAATTCCGTCCGCCAACGCCTCGAGCATCTCGTGCGCTGGCTGAAATCGCGTGAGCCTGATCTCGTCTGCTTGCAGGAGCTGAAATGC
>JBOFZC010000236.1:0-3673 GCA_051654985.1 Rhabdaerophilum sp. | reverse complement strand
TCCCCGTTCCGCGCGGCACCTGCATCGCCCGCACCGGATCCGGCGGGTTCGACGGAACCCCGGTCTATGAGCGGATCGGGCAACGGATTTCCAACTGAGGTTTTTTGGATGAACAACGTCACGATCGGCCCGGTTGCTTTCGGGAACAGCCTGCCTTTCGCGCTGATCGCTGGCCCTTGCCAGATGGAGAGCCGGGACCATGCTTTTGCAATGGCCGGAGCGCTGAAAGAGATCTGCGAGGCTCTTAAAATCGGTCTCGTCTATAAATCTTCCTATGACAAAGCGAACCGCACCTCGGGCAAGGCCGCACGCGGTATCGGGCTTGAGAAAGCCCTCGCGGTTTTCGCGGATATCAAGCGTGATTTTGGCCTCCCCGTGATCACAGACGTGCACGAAGCCGCCCAATGCGCCGAAGTCGCCAGCGTGGTCGATTGCCTGCAAATCCCGGCCTTTCTCTGCCGCCAGACCGATTTGCTCGTCGCCGCTGCGAAAACAGGCGCCGCGATCAACGTGAAAAAGGGGCAGTTTCTCGCACCCTGGGACATGAAAAACGTGGTCGCCAAGATTACAGATGCCGGGAACACCCGCGTCATGGCCTGCGAACGCGGCACGAGCTTTGGTTACAACGCGCTCGTCACCGATTTTCGTGGCTTGCCGACCATGGCCGAGCAATGCCAATGCCCGATCATTTTCGATGCGACGCATTCGGTGCAGCAGCCGGGCGGCCAAGGCGGTTCTTCAGGCGGGCAGCGTGAATTTGTGCCCGTGCTTGCGCGGGCAGCGATTGCGGTAGGCGTTGCAGGGCTCTTTATCGAGACACATGAAAACCCGGATAAAGCCCCCTCGGATGGCCCGAATATGGTGCCGCTCCACGAGATGAAAACCCTGCTCGAACGCCTTCAGGCCTTCGATCGCCTCGCCAAATCCCTTTGATTGCGAAAACTGAAATGAGTGCTTCGTCCACCCTTTTGCTGGCTTTCTTCTTTGGCGCCAGCCCTCCGACCAGTGGCGATGTCGCTTGCGATAGCATTCGCCAGAAGGAGCGCCACGCCTATTGCCATTGCATCACGGCGCAAGGCGGCAAGGTGAGTGATGTGCCGCCGCAAGGGCGTTCGGCGTTTTCGCGTGAGCCTACCCATCAGGCCGCGATCATGTCGTGCATGGAACGGCGGGGATACGGGGTTTGATCACCCAACCCTAGGCTTCTCGCCAATTCGGGCAATGATGTCCTTGGCAAGGATCGCTTCGCTCAACGGACCGAGATGCCGGAACGCAACGCGGTTTTCCCCCGGCGGCACGAGCATGGTCGTGGGTATGCCACGTTGGCGCATGGCCCGCACGATCACGCGGCGAGCATCAATTGAAAGTTCTTCAAATGGATTGCCATGCTCGGCGAGGTAGCGCGCGACATTCGCCTCGCCATCATCGGTGACAATCCCCACGAGCTTGATACGGCTGTCTCTCGCAAGCTGCATCAGGAGATCATGCTCCGAGCGGCAATAGGGGCACCAAGAGGCCCAGAAATTCACCACCAGTGGGCGCTCATCACGTCGCTTCGTCGAGAAGCCTGGGACAGGTTGCCCTTCGCGCAAAACACCGGGCACTCCCGGCAATTCGGCTTCCGGAAGATCGGTCGGGCCGAGCATGATCCGCCCAGTCGTCCAGGCGCCATAAGCGCCGGCCGTCAACAAGGCTGCACCCGCAAGGGTCGAAGACGTGAGAAACATGCGTCGTGAAATCATGCGAGGCTTCTAACCCAGGGGCTGGCAAAATGACGTTTCGGATTTAGTTCAAATTTGAGGAATCACCGCCCTCGATACGGTGCCACACCCTGATCCGGCAGCCAGATGTTTTTCGGCACTTCGCCATGCTGCCAAAAGATATCGATCGGGATGCCCCCGCGCGGATACCAGTATCCGCCGATGCGCAGGAAGGTTGGCTCCAGCAGCTTCACGAGCTCGAGCCCTATGCCCACGGTGCAATCCTCGTGGAACGCACCGTGATTGCGGAACGCGCCGAGATAAAGCTTCAGCGATTTACTCTCTACCAGCCAATCCTTCGGCACATAATCAATCACAAGGATGCCGAAATCCGGCTGGCCAGTCACAGGGCAGATCGAGGTGAATTCCGGGCAAGTGAAGCGCGCAAGATAAGGGCTGTCGGGGTGCGGATTGGGCACGCGGTCGAGCACCGCCTCCTCCGGGGTCTGGGGTAGGGCAGCGGGCTTGCCGAGCAAGGTGGTTTCAAATGGAGCGGCCATGTCCAATATCTTTCTTTAACGGTTAAAGGCGCTTCCAGAAGACGATCTTGTCGTTTCCTTCAGCCCAGAAATCGGAAATCCGCGCTTCCTCTCGATAGCCGTTCCGACGATAAAAATCGCGTGTTTGACCAAATTCGTCGAGGCTGGATGTTTCGGCGATCAGCACGCGCTGACCTTTCGTATGCAAGTTCATCTCAAGCGCGGCGACGATCGCTGCGCCGATGCGTCGTCCCTGCCATTCGGTATGTACAGCGATCGCAAGCATATTCCATGTGCCATCCGTCAATTTTTCCGGCACGGCATAACAGAACCCTATAGGCAGATCATCCGCCTCTGCTGTGAGCCAAATCTCGTCCCTGACTGAGCCCGAGAGAAAGCCGGCGATCATCTCCGGCAGCATCTCGGCCGGAAATAGGCCGGTGGCCTCTAGCACTTTCTGAAGGCCGGGAATGTCTCGAGGCGAAGTGCGGCGAACGTTCACTGCGATGTCCTTTCTACCCCAATATGTTGGGACTTTCACCCTGAGAGATTTGCCGCCTTTAGCTCAAGCGAAACACCTCCGCCACCCCATGCCATTTCGCGCTGGGGCGCGAGCCATGCGCAAAACGCGCGGGACTTGCCAGCCTTTACCGCTTTCCGGTTGCCAATTCCTTCGCTATGCAGCGCGCAAGGGAGAAACACATTTTACGGATTGAAAAAGGGAAGCCCGCTCATGACTCTGATTGTTGATGTGATTGCCCGCGAAATTCTGGATAGCCGCGGTAACCCGACCGTTGAGGTTGATGTCATTCTCGAAGACGGCTCACTCGGCCGCGCTGCTGTGCCCTCGGGCGCTTCCACCGGTGCTCATGAAGCGGTCGAGTTGCGCGATGGCGGGTCGCGCTACCTCGGCAAGGGCGTCACGAAGGCGGTGGATAACGTGCTGACCGAAATCGCCGACGCGATTACCGGCATGGATGCCGAGGATCAGACTCATATCGATCAGGTGATGCTCGACCTCGATGGCACAAAGAACAAATCGCGCCTCGGCGCCAATGCCATTCTTGGTGTGTCGCTCGCGGTGGCGAAAGCCGCAGCCGAAGCGCGCGGCCTGCCGCTTTATCGCTACGTGGGCGGCACCTCGGCTCGCGTTCTGCCTGTTCCCATGATGAACATCATCAATGGCGGCGCGCACGCAGACAACCCGATCGACTTCCAGGAATTCATGATCATGCCGATCGGCGCAGAAAGCTTCGCAGAAGCGCTGCGCATGGGTGCTGAGGTGTTCCACACCCTGAAAAAGGGCCTCAAAGACAAGGGCCACAACACCAATGTCGGCGATGAGGGCGGTTTCGCCCCGAATCTCGCCTCGGCCCCGGCAGCACTCGATTTCATCATGGCTTCGATCGAGAAGGCCGGCTTCAAAGCTGGCCG
>JBOFZC010000235.1:0-5109 GCA_051654985.1 Rhabdaerophilum sp. | reverse complement strand
CCGAGCTGGCTCGCACGGATCGCGGTGACATAGCCGCCGGGGCCGGAACCGATGATGATGACGTCATAAGCGGACATGGGAAGGCTTCCTTGCTGGTGATTTCATGAATGCAGTTTCGTGGCTTTCACGCAATCCTCGTTGAGGGTCGCGAAGGCCTTGTCGATCTCGGTGAAACGGGTCTCAAATTCGTTCGCGCTGACATGCATCGCCTTCTCGGCCATGTCGTTCAGCATCCAGGAGAGGCGCGAGTAGCGCTCACGCGCGGCATCAGGCGCGAAATTCGCGAGGTGGGTGCCGATGGCACCAAAGCGGTAAACGAGGCTCTTCAGCTCGCGGCGCGTGCCGGCCTGCATATCCGCGGCCATTTCAGCGCCGCGCGCATTCGCCTCCTCCGCCCGCAGGCGGAAGGCGAAAAACACCTCGATAATCTCGCGGCAGGTCTTGAGATTCTCTGCGCGCAGCACATTCTGCTGTACGCTCTCGATATTGCGGCGGTAATTGTAGCTCTGGCTGATCGAAGCCATCAGCGAAAGCGACGCAATCAGCAGCGAGATGAGGGGCAGGGAAAGCCCGGAAAGGGAGAAGCGCGCGCGGCGCGGTCTGTCGTCGTTCACTCCTCCTCCTTTCTCCGATCTCCTTAGTGCCGGAGCATCGCGTAAATCTCGTCTTTCAACTTCATGCGCTGCTTGCGCAGGCTATCCATCGCGAGGTCATCCATGGGCTCGACATGCGTTTCGGCGCGATGCACGGCCCGGTTGATCTCGTGATATTTGTCCGCGAGTTTCGCGAAATGCGCATCGGATGTTTTCAGCGCGGTGATTTTCGCGGCGTGCTCGGGGAATTCCTCGTGCAGTTCGTGTGGCGTATGGCTGATGGCTTTCTCCTTCATTGAGTTGCCCATCAGCCTGTACGGATTGTGCCTGTTCCTCCTTGATCGCCATCAATGGGTGAGCATGTCGCGCACAACCGGCGCGAGCCCGCGACCGATCGCGGCGGTGTTTTCGGCATCGCAATGCACACCATCGATATTGAGCGGGTGCGCGACGGTCGAGGCATCAAAGAAGCCGCAATTGAGCTCTTTCGCCAGCGCGCGATAGTAGCCCGCGAGTTTCGTGCTCTCCTGAACCGCTCCGGCGAACATATCCGTGTAGAATGCATCGGGCGTCGCGACGATCCGCGGCGGCGAGACCACTAGCACCTTTGCAGCACCGTGCCCCGGCACCCGATGCGCATGGCGCTGAACGATCTCGATGCAGCGGCGCATGCCCAGCATCGCGGCTGCGGCAGGGCCGGAAATCGCGGGTTTGAGGTCGTTTGTGCCCAGCGCGAGGATCACGAGATCGAGCGGCGCGTTGGTGTAGAGCGCGGTGGGCAAAATCCGCGCGCCATTGCGGTCGCAATCCGCACAATGTTCGTCGAACGCTGTGGTGCGCCCGCGCAAGCCCTCGGAGATCACCTCAAACCCGGCACCCAATTCGCGCGCGAGCACCTCGGGCCAGCGATGCGAGGCGGGATGCCGCGCCCCGCCCCGCGCCGGATCAGACCCCCAGGTGAGGCTGTCGCCATAGGCGAGGATGGTTTTCATGAAACCCGCCCTGCCCGCTAATCAGACGAGCATCCCCATCGGGTTCTCGATGTAGCCCCGGAATGCCGCCATCAGTTCGGCCCCGAGAGCACCATCAACAGCGCGATGGTCGGTCGAGAGCGTGACGGACATCACGGTGGCGATGGCGAGCTGATCGTTTTTCACAACCGCACGCTTTTCGCCCGCGCCAACCGCAAGAATGGTCGCGTGCGGCGGGTTCACAATGGCCGCGAAATCCTTCACGCCGAACATGCCGAGGTTCGAAACGGCCGTCGTGCCGCCCTGATATTCCTCGGGCTTCAGCTTGCGGGCCTTCGCGCGCGCCGCGAGATCCTTCATCTCGTTCGATATGGCGGAGAGCGATTTGTGGCAGGCATCGCGGATCACTGGCGTGATCAAGCCGCCGGGAATGGAAACGGCCACGCCGACATCGGCATGCTTGTGCTTGAGCATGGCGTTGTCGGTCCACGAGACATTCGCATCCGGCACCGCGCGCAGCGACATCGCGATCGCCTTGATCACCATATCGTTGACCGAGAGCTTGTAGGCCGGCTTGCCGTCCTTCACCGGAGCGGCCTTGTTGATCTGCTCGCGCAGGGCAAGCAGCGCATCGAGTTCGCAATCGATGGTGAGATAGAAGTGCGGAACAGTCTGCTTCGATTCCAGCAGGCGGCGCGCAATGGTCTTGCGCATGCCGTCATGCGGCACTTCTTCGTAGGAACCCTCGGCGAAGAGCTTTTTGACCGCATCCGCCGAAGGGCCGGAAGCCATCGGCGCAGCGGCAGGCGCAGGCGCGGCAGCGCCGGGCATCGGAATGATTTTCGCGCCACCACCGGATTTCGCGGCCTCGACATCGGCCATCACCACGCGGCCATGCGGGCCCGTGCCCTTCACGGCGGCGAGATTGATGCCGGCCTCTTTCGCGATGCGCTTGGCGAGCGGAGAAGCAAACACGCGGGAACCTCCAGAGGCGGGAGCGGCCTGAGCGACAGGGGCAGCAGCAGGTGCTGCAGCCGCAACGGGCGCGGCGGCTGCCGGAGCAGCCGCGGGGGCAGCTCCACCACCGGAAGCAGCGGCTTTCACATCCTCGCCCTCGGCGGCGATGATGCCGATCAGCGCGTTCACCGCGACATCCTGTGCACCCGCAGCGACGACGATTTTCGCCAAGATTCCCTCATCCACGGCTTCCACTTCCATGGTCGCCTTGTCGGTCTCGATCTCGGCGATGACATCGCCGGATTTGATCTTGTCGCCCTCTTTTTTCAGCCATTTGGCGAGGTTGCCCTTTTCCATCGTGGGCGAGAGGGCGGGCATCAGGATGTTGATGGGCATTGTGTTTTTCCCTTATCCCAATGCTTAGCGATACAGCACGGCTTTGGCCGCCGCGACCACATCCGCGACCGTCGGCAAAGCGAGCTTTTCGAGGTTGGCAGCGTAGGGCATCGGCACATCCTTGCCGGTGACGCGGATCACGGGCGCATCGAGATAGTCGAACGCCTCTTCCATGATCTTCATGCCGATCTCGGAGGTGACGCCCGATTGCGGCCAGCCCTCTTCAATCGCGACACAGCGATTGGTCTTCTGGATCGAGCGGATCACTGTCGCGATGTCCATCGGGCGGATGGTGCGCAAATCGATGACTTCCGCCTCGATCCCCTCGCCTGCTAGCGCATCGGCGGCCTTCATGGCGTAGCTTACGCCGATGCCGAAGGTGACGAGCGTGACATGGCTGCCCACGCGCGCCACGCGCGCCTTGCCGATGGGGACAATCCAGTCATCCATCTTCGGCACATCAAAGCTCTGGCCGTAGAGGATTTCGTTCTCGAGGAAGATGATCGGGTTTTCGTCGCGGATCGCGGCTTTGAGTAGGCCCTTCGCATCGGCGGCGGTATAGGGCATCACAACCTTGAGGCCGGGGATCTGGCTATACCAGGCCGCGTAGCACTGGCTGTGCTGGGCCGCGACGCGCGCCGCTGCTCCGTTCGGGCCACGGAACACGATGGGGCAGCCGAGCTGGCCGCCGGACATATAGAGCGTCTTCGCAGCCGAGTTGATGATGTGATCGATCGCCTGCATCGCGAAGTTGAAGGTCATGAACTCGACGATGGGCCTGAGGCCGGTCATCGCAGCACCGGTGCCGACGCCGGCAAAGCCATGCTCGGTGATCGGCGTATCGATCACTCGGCGCTCGCCGAATTCCTGCAGCAGACCCTGCGTGACCTTATAGGCGCCTTGATATTCCGCGACCTCTTCGCCCATGACGAAGACCTTGTCGTCGCGGCGCATTTCCTCGGCCATGGCGTCACGAAGCGCTTCGCGGACCGTGGTTTTCACCATCTCCGTGCCAGCTGGCACTTCCGATGAGGCATCATAAGCCGGCATTTCGGTTTTGGGTGCCGCAGGAACGCTCGCCGAAGGGGCTGCAACTGGGGCAGCGACAGGAGCCGCCGCCGGAGCAGGCGCGGCGCTCGCAGCATTCACGTCTTCGCCTTCCGCGGCGATGATCGCGATCTTGGTGTTGACGGCGACATTTTCTGTGCCGTTGCCGATCAGGATTTTGGCGAGGATGCCCTCATCCACGGCTTCCACTTCCATGGTCGCTTTGTCGGTCTCGATTTCGGCGATGACATCGCCGGATTTGATCTTGTCACCCTCTTTTTTCAGCCATTTGGCGAGGGTTCCGCTCTCCATCGTGGGCGAGAGCGCAGGCATGAGAATGTCGATCGGCATGGGGATGATCCGGTGCGCGAGAAAAGGAGGGGCGGCTTACTTGACGATATCGGTCCAGAGCTCGGACACATCCGGCTCGGGATCATGCGTCGCGAATTCCGCGCTTTCATTGACGACCTTGCGGATTTCCGCGTCGATCGCCTTGATCTCGTCCTCCGAGACCTTGTGCTTGCCGAGAAGGCGGTTGCGCACCTGCTCGATCGGGTCGTGCTCGTTGCGCATCTTCTCGACTTCATCCTTCGAGCGATATTTCGCCGGATCGGACATGGAGTGACCGCGATAGCGGTAGGTCTGCATCTCGAGGATATAAGGCCCCTTGCCCGAGCGGGCATGGTCGATGGCGCGCTTGCCGGCTGCGAACACGGCCTGCACGTCCATGCCATCCACCTGCTCGCCGGGGATGTTGAACGAGATGCCGCGCTTTGAGAAATCGGTCTGCGCCGAGGCACGGCTCACCGAGGTGCCCATGGCGTAGCGGTTGTTCTCGATGACGTAGACAACCGGCAGGCTCCACAGCTCCGCCATGTTGAAGCTCTCGTAGACCTGGCCCTGGTTGGCCGCACCATCGCCGCAATAGGCGAGGCTGACATTGCCGTTGGAATTATAGCGGTTCGCGAAAGCGAGCCCGGTGCCGAGCGCGATTTGCGCCCCGACGATGCCGTGGCCGCCATAGAAATGCTTCTCGCGGCTGAACATATGCATCGAGCCGCCCTTGCCACGGGAATAACCGCCGCGACGGCCCGTCAGCTCGGCCATGACGCCGTTGGCTTCCATGCCGCAGGCGAGCATATGGC
>JBOFZC010000234.1:0-10235 GCA_051654985.1 Rhabdaerophilum sp. | reverse complement strand
ATGACCGCCTCGAAGTTATGCCCGATGGAAATCGCACGATCGGCCTGCCCCTTGTCGACCGTCACGCGATCGCGCTCGTAGGGCGAGTTGATGATATCCTCGATGTTGCGCTTCACGCTTTGCGGTGTAATGCCATTGGCAATGTTGTAGGCCTCCTGCTTCTCGCGGCGGCGATTGGTCTCGGCCATCGCGCGCTCCATCGAGCCGGTGATCTTGTCGGCATAGAGAATAACGCGTCCATCGACATTGCGTGCGGCGCGGCCGATCGTTTGGATCAACGAGGTCTCGGAGCGCAGGAAGCCCTCCTTGTCAGCGTCGAGAATAGCGACGAGCCCGCATTCGGGGATATCCAGTCCCTCGCGCAGCAGGTTGATGCCGACCAGCACATCGAAGGCACCGAGGCGTAGATCGCGGATGATTTCAATGCGCTCCAGCGTGTCGATATCCGAATGCATGTAGCGCACGCGCACACCAGCTTCGTGGAGATATTCCGTCAGATCCTCGGCCATGCGCTTGGTGAGCACCGTCACCAACGTGCGATAGCCCGCCTGCGCGACCTCGCGAACCTCTCCCAGCAGGTCATCCACCTGCGTCCGCGCTGGGCGGACAATGACCTCAGGGTCGATCAGGCCGGTGGGACGGATCACCTGTTCGACGAAAATGCCGCCGGCGCGGTCCATTTCCCAGTCGCCGGGTGTCGCCGAAACGTGCACAGTCTGCGGGCGCATCGCCTCCCACTCCTCGAAACGCAGCGGGCGATTGTCGAGGCAGGAGGGGAGGCGGAAGCCATATTCCGCAAGCGTCGCCTTGCGCCGGAAGTCGCCTTTATACATGCCGCCGATTTGCGGCACGGTGACATGGCTCTCATCGGTGAAGACCAGCGCGTTGTCGGGCAGATATTCGAACAGAGTGGGCGGCGGCTCGCCCGGCTTGCGCCCGGTGAGATAGCGCGAATAATTCTCGATGCCCTGGCAGACGCCGGTGGCCTGCAGCATTTCGAGGTCGAATTGCGACCGCTGCTCCAGCCTTTGCGCCTCAATGATCCGGTTCTGGCCGTTGAGTTCCTTGAGACGCTCTTTGAGTTCAGCTTTGATACCCGAGATCGCCTGATCGAGCGTTGGGCGCGGCGTGACGTAATGCGAATTCGCATAGACTTTCACGAATTTGAGGTCGGCGCTTTTGTGGCCCGTGAGCGGGTCAAATTCTGCAATGGTCTCGACCTCGTCGCCGAATAGTCCGATACGCCACGCCCGGTCCTCCAAGTGGGCCGGGAAAAGCTCGATCACATCGCCACGCACACGGAAGGTGCCGCGCGTGAAATCCATGTTTGTGCGCTTGTATTGGAGGGCGGTGAGGTCGTTGATCAACTGGCGCTGGTCAAGCCGCTCGCCGACCTCGATGCCAAAACTCATCGCGGTGTAGGTCTCAACCGAGCCGATGCCGTAGATGCACGACACCGAGGCGACGATGATCACGTCATCGCGCTCCAGCAGGGACCGCGTCGCCGCATGGCGCATGCGGTCGATCTCCTCGTTGATGGTCGACTCCTTGGCGATATAGGTGTCGGTGCGCGGAACGTAGGCCTCGGGCTGGTAATAGTCGTAATAGGAGACAAAATACTCGACCGCGTTGTCCGGAAAGAAGCCTTTGAACTCGGAATAGAGCTGCGCGGCGAGCGTCTTGTTCGGCGCCAGAATGAGCGCGGGGCGCTGCGTCTTCTCGATCACCTGCGCCATCGTGAAGGTCTTGCCAGAGCCCGTCACACCCAGAAGAACCTGGTCGCGCTCGTGCGTCGCGACGCCTTCCACCAGCTGGCGGATCGCCTCGGGCTGATCGCCCTTGGGCTCGAACGGCGCTTGCATCGTGAATCGGATGCCGCCTTCGGATTTCTTTGGTCGATCCGGTCGATGTGGCACCCAGAGTTTTTGCTCGCGAAACAGCGGATTGCCGTTCGCGAGCAATTCTTTCAGCGCCTCGTTGGTGGCGTGCACGCCGACAGAGGAGGAAAGGGCATCTGCCTCCGAGATGCCATCGAGCCCACCGCCCATTCGCGCGTCGTCGGGGAGCATGGGCACAACGTTGCCCTGCATAACTCGGCGAGGCTTCGCGCCGGCAATATCGGCGTAGCCCGCGGGTTCGGTCGCGACGTCGCGTTTGCGCGACGGCGGCACCTCATCGGGCAAACCGAGGGATTGCGCGAGGGCTGGATCGACACCGGTTACCGGCGCAGCGGTATAGCCAGCCTGTGGCCTCTCACGAAAGCCGCGCCCGCCGGTCTGCGATCGCCCTGGCTCATTGAGCGCAGGATTGAGCAGAGCCGCGAGATGCTGATCGAGCGGGGTCAGCTCAGGCCGCGACGCTTTCGCACGCGTGGGTTTGGGCGGTTTTGTCATATGATCTAGATGGCGGTTTGCCATGTTTGCGGCAAGATGCGCTGATCAATTACACCGCGCGTCCGATCTGATGCTGACACAATCTGGCAGGAGCAAGCATGAAACGATTTTTTCGCCTCTGGCTCGCGGCGATGCTGCTGGCACCGACGATCGCTTTGGCAGTTGGGCCTGACAATTCGACGCTCGCCAATGACCCCGATTTTCGCAAGGCTGAAGAATTGATCCAGCAGGAAAAATGGGCTGAAGCCCTGCCGTTCCTGCTGCGGGTCGAGGCCGATATCAAGAATAACGCGGATGTCTATAACTACCTCGGTGTCGTCTATCGCAAGCACCGGGATTTCACGACCGCGCGACAATATTACGATCGCGCCCTCGCCATCGACCCAGAGCACCGGCCGACGCTCGCCTACCTCGGCGAATGGCACCTCGAAACGGGCAACCCAGATGCGGCTTTGGCGACATTGCAGCAATTGCGAAACCTTTGTCTCGATTGCCGTGACACAAAAGCTCTGCAGACCACCCTTCAGAATGCCGGATTGAAATTGCCCTGAGAGAGTTGGCTCACGCCGCGATACGCTTCGACGTTTCCGCGACGATTTGCGGCAAGGTTTCTGCAAGCGTGGCTGTGGTGTGGTCCATCTCGTCGGCAATGTCCTGCACCGAGCTTGCGGCCTCATGCGCGCTGGAGCCCAAAGCTGCGATCTCGCTGACCTGCTGCGTCACCTGCCCGACGATATCGGCAAGCGCCTGAATCGACTGGGTGAAGCCCGAACTCGTCATATGCTGCTCGTGCACGGCTGCAGCGATAGACGCATTGAGCCCCTGCATCATGCTGACATCACGACTCAGGGCATCGCTTTCCTGCGCAGCTTGACCTGCGATCTGACGCAGCTCATCGACCTTCGCCCCGATCGTGCGCGTCGCCTCCACGGTGCGCGCAGCAAGCCCCTTTACCTCGCCGGCGACCACCGCGAAGCCGCGTCCAGCCTCGCCAGCACGAGCGGATTCGATCGTCGCATTCAGCGCCAGCAGATTGGTTTGCGCTGCGATCGAGTTGATGAGGTCGACAACCGAACCAATCGCTTCCGCAACTTCCTCGAAACGGCGGGATGCCTCGCGCGATTGCTCCGCGCGGGTCTGCACATCCTGGGCCATGCGGGCATTGCGTGTTGATTGCTCTGCGATCTCAGCGATAGAGCGCTGCAGCTCCTCCGAGAGGCGGCTGACATCCGCCACCGTTTCATTCGAGCGGATGGACGCAACCTGGACATCATCCTGCGCCTCTTTCACAGTATTGACGTTGCCGAGCATCGAGGCGGATTTTTCGGCCAGTGTTTGCGACGCGGTTTTCAAGGTTGCGATGGCTTCGCCCGCGACGGTGTTGAATTCCACTTCCATGCGCCGCAAGGCTTCCCGCCGCTCGGCGGCAACCCGAACTTCTGTTTCCTGACGCTCACGCAGCAGCATCTCGCGCTCGCCTTGCATCGCAAAGAAGCGGCCAACGGCGTTCGAGATGCGCCCAATCTCGGTCTTCGGTGACATGGGCGGCGGCACCTTGACATCTGTACGACCATTCAAGCCCGCTTCCAGCGCTCTTGCAGCCCGGGTGATTGGGCCAGCGAGAGCGCGTCCACAGCAGAACATGAAGATGAAGGTTGCGAGCAGCACGCCGAACTCGATCGCGAAATTGGTGAGGAGCTGGCCCTGAATCCCACTCTTGCGAGCCGCGCCGAGCGCTTGCAGCTCCGAGACGATCGCCGCTTCCATCTGTTTCATCGCGTCGATGCGTTTGGTGGTGATGTCCCACCATTGAGTCGATTTTAGCTCTGTTGTGTCACGCAGGTCGCGCATCCAGCGCATGATTTCGGCTTGTGCGTCGCGATGGGCTTTGACGAGATCAGCCGGAAGATGCGTACGGAAAGCCTCGGCTACGAGAGTGTTTTCGTTGGTCTCGACCAGTTGCATGAAGCGGTCCGCAAGCGCGCTAATCGCGATGAACCTTTCGCGCAGCAGAACATCATTGCGTGCACTGGCCAGCAGCGCATTGCCTGTCGCGCGTTGCAAACCGGCATATTCCTTCGCGATGATCAGATTTTCGAACGCGTCCTTCAATTCAGAAAGTTGGTCCGCCGTGGATGCGTTGGTGATGGCTGATACGCCCTCAATGAGGTTGTCGATCAGGCCGGTGTAAAACTGCACCAGCTCCGGCACGCGGGCCTGTTCGGCCATGATCCGCTCCCGGATCATTGGGAGCTCTTTGGAGAGGGCTTCATGCGCGAGCACGATTTTCCGTGTGCGTTCATTGATCAGTCCCGCATCCCGCACCTTTTCGAAGGACGTATTGAACGTTTTTAGCGCTGCGTTTGTCGCAGACCGGATCTCCAGCATGCGCCGCTGATGATCCGGCTTGTCGCTGAAAGCGGACACGAAACCACTCGAAGAGCCGCGCTCTTTTTGCAATTCATGCACAAGATCGCCAGTGGTCTTTGCAATCGAGAGGCCCTGCTCGATTCTGCTCGCGTCGCGCAATTGCGTCAGCGCGCCAGGCACAGTCTGAGAAAGACTGACAATAGCCCCCAAAACGGGGACCAAAATCATGATGGCAAGGATTTGTCGGATCGTGAGATTTTGCATGAATAAACACCGAATTGCAATCTTGGGTAGTGCTCGTGATTGTCTGCCAATACCATGAAGCAAGCATTAAAAATGCTGAGATGTGCGACAATTTGCTTATTTTAATCAGTGACATATGCAGATCGACTCGCAGTCGACGAAGAAAAATTGGCCGAGGAAAACAGGGAAAATTCCCAGTTGCTTGGTGATTTGTTGTTGCGAATTTGCATTCGCGCGGCGAAATCAGTTTTCTTGCTTTTTTTGTGGGCAGACGTTTGCGCCTTGTATGCAAGGAGCGTGGGCCACCCTTACCGATTTGTCATGCCTTAGACAGTGTTTGATCAGTCTCGTTCTGCACAATGCTCATGCTGTTGGTAAGGCGTCTTCAATCCGGCGCATTCATGATGCAACTCTGTACGGAGGGAGAACCGAAGCTATGGCTCTCAAAGATGAACGCGCACTGGTCGCGCTGCAGCGGTTCGGATTGGGCGGCGCGCCAGGTTCGCGCGCTGCGATTGTTGCGGATCCGCGCGCGGCCTGCCTTGCGGAGATCGGTCCGGAAAAGGCGCTCGTCCCGAAAGCCGATCTGCCGGACACGCCACGCGGCATCCAGATCGTCACCGAGATTGAAGAACGTCGTCGCGAAATGCGCGAGGCTCAGCGCAAGATCGCGCAAGCCGGACCTGTGATGCCTGCGCCCTCGATGGGCGGCGAAATGGCATCGGTTTCCGCCATGTCTTCTTCAGCGATGCCTTCCACCACTGCGCCCCGTCCCAACAGCCCGCCAGACCCAGACGAGGTCCGCCTCTCCGATGTGATGGCCGCAGAGGTGAAGGCCCGGGTTG
Source organism: Rhabdaerophilum sp. (assembly GCA_051654985.1). Classification (GTDB taxonomy): domain Bacteria; phylum Pseudomonadota; class Alphaproteobacteria; order Rhizobiales; family Beijerinckiaceae; genus Rhabdaerophilum. The sequence continues at coordinate 4,384 of JBOFZC010000234.1, read as the reverse complement.
CTTTTGGCATGGCGCAGAATGTCGGGTTCGCTGAGCGCTGGGCGCAATTCTGGTCGAACCATTTCTGCGTCGCCATGAATCGCGGGCAGATCATGCGCGGCACTGTCGGCCCCTATGAGCGCGAAGCCATCCGCCCCCATGTCTTCGGCCCATTCGAGACCCTGCTGATCGCGGTCGAGACACATCCGGCGATGCTGCATTATCTCGATCAGCGCCAATCCATCGGCCCGAATTCCCCGGCGGGTCGTCGCCAGAAGCGCGGTTTGAACGAGAATCTCGCGCGCGAAATTCTTGAACTTCACACGATGGGCGTCGGCGGTGGTTATCAACAAGCCGATGTCACGGCCTTCGCGCGCGTGCTGACCGGTTGGACCATCACCGGGCGCGATGAGAACATCGATGGCTTCGGTGGCTTTGTGTTCGCCGCCAATCGTCATGAGCCCGGAGCGCAAACGGTGCTCGGCAAATCCTATATCGATACCGGCAAGGAGCAGGGGATCGCGGTTCTCAAAGACCTCGCGCGCCATCCCGCGACCGCAAAATTCCTCGCGACCAAGCTCGCGAAACATTTTGTTGCCGATCAGCCGCCCGCTGCTCTTGTGGCGAAACTCGCTGGCGATTTTCGCAAAACCGAGGGCGATCTTGCGAGCCTCGCCCGTACGCTTCTCATGGCGGATGAAGCCTGGAACACGCCGCGCACCAAGCTGCGCACGCCGTATGAATTCCTGATGGCCGCCTTTCGGGCTGGCGGCCAGGCTCCCGAACGGCCGCAACAGGTGACCAATATGCTCAACCTGATGGGCCAACCGCTCTGGAACCCTACCGGCCCGAATGGTCACCCCGATGACGAGGCCTCGATTGCAGCCCCCAAGGCGATCAAGACCCGCATGGACCTCTCGCTGCAGATGGCGCGCCCCCTCGGTAACCGGCTTGATCCGCGCGAACTTGGCCAGCAGCTTTTTGGTGACGCGATCTCCGCCGAAACCAAACAAGCTGTGGCGCGTGCAGAAACGCGCCCGCAGGGTCTTGCGATCCTTTTCATGTCCCCCGAATTCCAGCGCCGGTGAGCACCATGGAACCGCACAATTCCTATTGCCAAGCGATGCCGCTCTCCCGCCGAGGGCTTCTGGGCGCGGGCCTCTCGTTTTTCGCCTGGTCGCATCTGCCCAAAACCGCGAGTGCGGCGGGCACGCGTGACCCGCGTTTCCTCACGGTGATCCTGCGCGGCGCGCTCGATGGCCTCTCGGCGGTGGCACCGCTCGGCGATCCCGATTACGAGGCCCTGCGCGTGGGCATTGCCCTCGCAAAAGAAGGGAAAGATGCCGCGATCCCGCTCGACGGGTTTTTCGCGCTGCATCCAAAAATGCCGAATTTCGCGAAGGCTTACGCGGCGAAACAAGCATTGGTCGTGCATGCGACGGCTTCGCCGTATCGGGAACGCTCGCATTTCGACGGGCAGGATGTGCTGGAAACGGGCCTTGGGGGTGTCGGGCGCAGCGATTCCGGCTGGCTCAACCGCGCGCTGACGGCACTGCCGAAAGGCGAGCGGATCGCGCGACAAGGCGGACTTGGTGTGGGCACCGTGACGCCATTGATCCTGCGGGGTGAAGCACAGGTGCTCGGCTGGTCGCCCCAGCGCGTGGCCGAAGCCCCGGAGGATCTCGCGCAGCGCGTGCTCGATCTTTACAAGCATCGCGATCCGGTTCTCGCGAAAGTGCTCAGTGCTGGCATTAAGGCGGATCAGCTTGCCAAGGGTGGTGCAGAGATGGAGCAGGGCGGCGGCAACCCCGCCGCGATGGCCCGTGCCGCGACGGGGGCCGCGCGCCTCATGATGAAGGAGGACGGCCCGCGTGTGGGCGTGCTCTCCTATGACGGCTGGGATACCCACGCCAACCAGGGCGGCGCCACGGGCCGGCTTGCTGATCTGCTGGATGGGCTCGATCGCGCTTTCGCGGCGTTCGAGCGCGAATTCGGCGCAGCCTGGAAAGACACCGTAATTCTTGTCGTCACGGAGTTCGGTCGCACCGCGAACATCAATGGCACAGAGGGTTCTGATCACGGCACCGCGACGGTCGCAATGCTAATCGGGGGCGCAGTGAAAGGCGGCCGCGTGATCGCCGATTGGCCGGGGCTCAAAACCGCCCAGTTGCATCAGGCTCGTGATCTCAAGGCCACCACCGATCTCAGAGCCGTCATGAAAGGCGTCATGACCGATCATCTCGGGCTTTCTGCGTCCGTGCTCGCTGAACGCATTTTCCCCGATTCAGGGGTTGTAAAGCCAATGACAGGGCTGGTGGCTTAGCCTCTCAAGCCTTGCTTTTCAGATGCGATACCGGCAATCGAGAGGGAACTGTCCCTCCCGATTCTGGCCTCCCATGTCTCCTGCTTCGATCGAAATCATCGGCATGGCCGCGGCGATCATCACGACCCTTTGCTGGGTACCCCAAGCGATCAAGGTCATCCGCACCCGCGAAACCGCGGCGATCTCACTGATCATGTATCTCATGCTGGCCACGGGCATCGCGCTATGGCTCGCTTATGGTCTACTGATCATGTCCTGGCCGCTGATCGGCGCGAATGCCGTGACCTTCGTGCTGGTTTTAGGCATTCTCGTGATGAAAATTCGCTTTGGCTAATTGCCCGGCACGAGACGCACCACCTTGCCGTCGCGATCGTCGGTGAGGAGATAGATGAAGCCATCCGGTCCCTGCACGACATCGCGGATGCGCTCGCCGAAGCGTTCGAGATAGCGCGTTTCACCAATCACCTGGCCGTTGCGTATGTCTATACGGGCGAGAAGCTGGCCAGCCAAGGCGCCGGTCAGCAGGTTGCCGCGCCATTTCGGGAACTTGTCGCCCGTGTAAAACAAGGCACCAGACGGCGCGATCGAAGGATCCCAGTAGAAGAGCGGTTGTTCCATCCCCTCCTTGCGGGTGCCCTCGCCGATTTTTGCACCGGAATAATCGATGCCGTAGGTGATCACCGGCCAGCCGTAATTCTTGCCGGCCTGAGGTTGGTTGATCTCGTCGCCGCCGCGCGAGCCGTGCTCGATCGTGTAGAGCAACCCCGTCTCAGGGTGGAGTGTCGCGCCCTGCGGATTGCGATGGCCGTAGGACCAGATTTCAGGCCGCGCACCGGGGCGGTTGATGAAGGGGTTATCGGGCGGAACCGCGCCGTCGCGCGTCACCCGAATGACCTTGCCGATATGGTTGGCGAGGTTCTGCGCCTCTTTCTCCATATTGCCGCGATCCCCGAGCGTAATGAAAAGGTTCCCATCGCGCCCAAAGACAAGGCGGCAGCCGAAGTGACGACCGGTATTCCCAGCCGGCATCTGCCGGAAAATCACCTTGCCCTCTTCGAGTGTCGCGAAATTCGCCGCGAGCTTGCCACGAAACACGCTTGTGCCCACGCCGCCCTCACGCGCTTCCGCGAAACAGAGATAGACAAAACGATTGGTCGAAAATTCCGGGTCGAGCGCGAGACCAAGCAATCCACCCTGTCCCTGCGCAGCAATCGGCGGCAGGCCGGGAATGGGCGGCGAGAGCGCATTGGTGCGGAAATTCACGATTTTCAGCCGCCCCGGACGCTCGGTGACCAGCGCCCGACCATCGGGGAGGAAGGCAAGGCCCCAGGGGTTCACAAGCCCGCGCACCACGATTTCGGTGCGTGGTTCATCAGCATTCTGAGCCGTAGCCGGCAGCAATCCGGCAAGGCTGATCAGCAAAGCAGGGAACAGAGCGCGCATGGTCATCGAGCCTCCTTGAGGAGATGATGGTAGCGCGCCTTTGATCGATCACAAGGCGCTCACCCGTGCCTGACCGACTTGCGACGATCCGCCGCCCTCCGGAACGCTCGACTTGCACATTCATGCAAACTCGCAATGATGCAGCGCTCCGTTTTGGTGTTCATCGCCGGTTGGGCTATTCTGTGCATAACAAGAGCCTGGAAAACCGGGTCATCTCGATTGAGGGCGTGAGGAACACCGCGATGGATTGCCAGTTGCGCCCAATGGGCATCGGGATTGGCATCGCATGAGCGAGAGCGCCAGCCGGGCCTTCATTCCGTTTTCCGAACATCGCAAACGCGATGTCTTCCGTCGATTCTGGGTGGTCACCGGACTGTTCTGGAAAGGTGCGACGCGTTCGCGAGCCATGTTCTACAGCCTAGGTCTGGCGCTCGGCCTCGTGCTGGTTCTCGTGGTGAATGTCAGTGTTAATCGCTGGCAGAGCGCCCTGTTCAACGCGCTGGAAGCCAAGGACTCGGCTCGCGCATTTTTTGCCATCGCCCTTGTGCCGCTGCTGGTTCTCGGCGGGGCTGGCGCGGGAGCGCTTGTGGTTTACATGCGCGAGACGCTCCAGGTGCTCTGGCGCGAATTCACGGTCAA
>JBOFZC010000233.1:0-1262 GCA_051654985.1 Rhabdaerophilum sp. | reverse complement strand
GGCCCATTGAATGCCTGCAACAAAATCTCTCGATTTCCGTGCCTTATCTGAGCCAGATCGCGGCGGTCGCGGCCTTTGATGCGCGCGATGATCTCGAAGTGATCAAGGCGGGTTATGCTCGCAATCGCGCCATTCTCATGGATGCGTTGCCCCGTCTCGGCCTCGCGCCGCTCCCGATGGATGGCGCGTTCTACGCCTATTGCTCCATCGCCAAATATTCGAATGACGCGATGGAGTTCTCGCGCAAAGCTTTGCGTGAAGCGGGCCTTGCGATCACACCCGGTCTCGATTTCGATCGCGTCAATGGGCAAGGCTTCGTTCGCCTCTCCTATGCCGGAAGTGAAGCGGATATTGTCAAAGCCGTGGAGCGGCTGAAGACTTGGTTGGCGTGACAAGATGACAAAAGACCCATGTTCCAATAGGGTTGTCGGATGAACCTGCCCGTCTCCTCGTCCATGATGCTCGCTGCGCTCACGGCGATGCGCGTTTTGTGTTTCATCATCATGGTGCTGTTCCTGCTCCTCGCGATCCGGGCGCAGTTTGATGATCAGGTTGCGATCAGCTGGGCGCTTGCGACTGCACTGGCCGCTGCCTTCTGGCTGGGGGCCGCAGCCTGCGGTATCGCGCGGAAAGCGCTGCAAGAGCGCATGAAGCAGGGTTGACGCCCGCCTGCCACGCGGCGAAAAGGCGGATGGAATTCTCCTCGCCAACAAGGCTTGAAACATGTCGCTCGATATCCGTTCCGCCCCGCCGAAACAGTGGATCAAGGGTGCGAAAGCTGATTGGGAACTGATCATCGGGCTCGAAATCCATGCGCAGGTGAATTCGAACGCCAAACTGTTCTCTGGCGCGTCCACCACTTTCGGCAACGAGCCCAACGCGAATGTCAGCCTGGTCGATGCCGCAATGCCGGGGATGCTGCCGGTGATCAACCGTGAATGCGTGGCGCAGGCCGTGCGGACAGGGCTGGGTTTGAAGGCCGAGATCAACACAACCTCGCGCTTCGACCGGAAGAACTATTTCTACCCCGATCTGCCGCAGGGCTACCAGATCAGCCAGTTCGCTCAGCCGATCGTGGGTGAAGGCGAAGTGATCGTCGATGTCCCCGGCGAGCCGGAGCCGATCATGGTGCGGATCGAGCGGTTGCATCTCGAGCAGGATGCGGGAAAATCCATCCATGATCAGGATCCTCTGAATTCTTTCGTCGATCTCAATCGCGCCGGCGTAGCGCTGATGGAAATCGTTTCGAAGCCGGATCTGCG
>JBOFZC010000232.1:0-9685 GCA_051654985.1 Rhabdaerophilum sp. | reverse complement strand
ACCCGGATTTTCTGGAGCGCCATGGTCTTTGAATTTCAGTAGAATATTGAAATAAATAGTGAAATTCAAGGACTGCGCCCCTGCCCACACATTTGGCATGCGACCTGCAATCAGCAGGTTGAGCCAGCGTTGGCTCTCGAGATTGCCTGTCTGACAACTCAAACACTCATTCCGGCCTGTTCGAGCAGGCCATCGGCAGCGCCGCCGGGAGACGGGAAAGATGCGTGAAAAACGCATCGTTCGCGCCTCTCTGGGGGCGTTTTTTGTTTCCCGCAGCCCAAGCTGCCCACTGAAAAGGAACCTGATGATGACGATGCGCAAATCCGGCTCTCGCACGCTGGAGCTGAAGGGATCAATCGCCCGCCGTGACTTCCTCAAACTGGGGGCGGCAACCTCCGCTGCGCTGATGGCGAAATCGTTGTTCCCCTCGGGCGTGCATGCGCAGGGCACTGGTCCGGAAGTGAAAGGCACGAAGCTCGGCTATATCGCGCTGACCGACGCCTCGCCGCTGATCATCGCCAAGGAGAAGGGGATGTTCACGAAATACGGCTTGCCAGACATGGATATCGCCAAGCAAGCGAGCTGGGGAGCGATGCGCGACAACATGGCGCTTGGTACCAAGGCCAATGGTATTGATGGCGGGCATATCTTGCGGCCGAAAACGCATCTCTATTCCACCGGAAAGGTGATGCAGAACAACCAACCTTTGCCTATGTATACCCTGCTGAACCTCAACGAGGATTGCCAGGGTATCTCGGTTTCGAACGAATTCAAGGACGCTGGCGCGGGCCTCGATGCCTCGAAACTCAAGGCTGCTTTCGAGGCGAAGAAAGCTTCGGGCAAGGATGTGAGGGTCGCGATGACCTTCCCTGGCGGCACGCATGACCTCTGGGTGCGCTATTGGCTCGCAGCTGGCGGGATTGATCCCGAAAAAGATGTCTCGACCATCGTTGTTCCGCCGCCACAGATGGTGGCGAATATGAAAGTCGGCAATATGGACGCTTTCTGCGTCGGCGAGCCCTGGAACGAGCAACTCGTCAATCAGGGCATCGGCTACACCGCTGCCACCACCGGCGAATTGTGGCTCAAGCACCCAGAAAAGGTTCTCGGGATGCGCGCGGAATGGGTGGACGCCAACCCGAAAGCAACACTCGCCATGCTCGCCGCTGTTATGGAAGCCCAGATCTGGTGCGAGAAGGCCGAGAACAAGGATGAGATGGCTGCGATTATTGGTCGCCGCCAATGGCTCAATGTGCCGGTACCGGATATCATCGGCCGCATCAAAGGCGATATCAATTATGGCCACGGCCGTGTCGCGAAGGGCACCAATCTCGGCATGAAATTCTGGGGCGAGAAGGGCGAAGCCTCCTATCCTTGGAAGAATCTCGATGCCTGGTTCATCGCCGAGAATATCCGCTGGGGCAAGTTCGAGGCGAATACGGACATCAAGGCGCTCGTTAACAGGACGACTCGCAACGATTTATGGATTGAAGGCGCCAAACTCGCAGGCCTTTCGGGTTTCCCGACCGGCGAGAGCCGCGGCATCGAAAAGTTCTTCGACGGCAAGACCTTCGATTGGAATGATCCGCAGGCCTATCTCAATTCGCTCAGCGTCAAGAAGATGGCCTGACACTCTGTCTTGATTTCTGCCAACCTGCAGCGCGCCGGAAAGCCGGCGCGTTTTTTTGCTGCCGGTTTGAGCGTCGCGCCTAACTTTCGAGCAAATCCCTTTTTCGCCGGTTCGGCGTTGAAGTTCCCTGAAGCGGCTCCTTGCATCTTTCTTCGTCATCCAAGCTGCTGAAAAATCAGCCAAACAGGGCGACAATTGCGCAACGTTCGAGTTGTTGGCACGCGATCTGCATGCATTTTCGGCAGATGGTGCCAATGGCGGCCTGTCTGCTCTCATGCCCGCTTGGATCGATTGATCGCCAGTTCCGGATGCTCCGGAAGGCGCTGAACATTCAGATGCGGGCGCTTTGCCTGTTCAGGTCGCGCGACACCGCGCCCATTCCGCCTTGGGGGATCAATGTCGACATTTCTGAAGAATATGCCCGTCCGTTACGGGCTCAATCGCCGCGACGCGCTCAAGCTTGGTGCGGCGGCTTCAACGGCCTTCGCTGCGAAAACACTATTTCCTTCCGGCGTGCACGCCCAGGGTGCGGGGCCCGAAGTGAAGGGCACGAAACTTGGTTTCATCGCGCTGACAGATGCTTGCCCGCTGATCATTGCGAAAGAAAAAGGCTTTTATGCCAAGCATGGCATGCCCGATGTTGATGTTGTGAAACAAGCGTCATGGCCCGCAACTCGCGACAATCTCGCGCTTGGTTCCGAGCGTAACGGTATCGATGCAGCGCATATGCTCTCGACGATGCCATATCTGATGTCAGCGGGCAAAATCACCCAGAACAACGTTCCGGTGCCGATGGCGATGTTGGCTCGATGCCATATGGATGGCCAATCGATTTCGGTCTCGAAGGAATTTGCTGATCTCAAAGTCACTGTCGATGCAAGGCCATTGCGGGAAGCCATCGCCAAGCGGAAGGCGGCGGGAAAAGACTTCACTGCCGCCCACACTTTCCCGATGGGCACGCATGATCTCTGGATCCGCTATTGGTTCGCCGCAGCCGGGATCGATCCCGATAATGACGTCAAGCTCATCCCGGTGCCGCCACCGCAAATGGTAGCCAACATGAAGGTTGGTAACATGGACGCCTTCTGTGTGGCCGAGCCGTGGCATGGCCAGCTCGTCAATCAAGGCATTGGCTACACAGCCTGCACCACGGATGAAATGTGGCCGGTGCATCCCGATAAGTCCTTCTGCGCACGCGCTGATTTTGTTGAGAAAAAACCCAAAGCGACGCAAGCGCTTCTCATGGCCTTGTTCGAAGCGCAAATGTGGTGTGACAAGCCGGAGAACAAGCGCGAACTGGCTGAGATCGTTGGCAAGCGGCAATGGATCAACGCGCCGGTGGCCGATATCTATGGTCGTCTTGCCGGAGAATTCGATTTCGGCAACGGCAGGACAGCCAAGAACAAAACTCAGATCATGAAATACTGGGAGCAACACGCCTCGTTCCCGTGGCACAGCCACGATGCCTACATGCTCTACGAGATCATGCGCTGGGGCAAACTGGACCCCAATTTCGATGTGAAGGGGATTGTCGAAAAAGTTGGCCGTGTGGATGTCTGGCGCGACGCTGCCAAGGCGCTTGGTGTGCCGGCCGCGGATATTCCGCAGAGCAATTCACGCGGCATCGAGAAATTTTTCGATGGCAAGGTGTTCGATCCTGCAAATCCCGAGGCCTATCTGAAATCTCTGGCGATCAAGCGGATGGCCTGATCGGAAGATCGTCTTTTGGTTAAACAGCGCACAATGCCTAAATTATAGGCATTGTGCGTTGCAACAAGGCGATGTCCTTTTTCTTGATCCATTCAGGTTTGCCGCTGTGATGCATAGAATTTCTGCATCAAGTATGTTTTAAAACATTGAAAAATATGAATAAATCAAAAAAATAAATCACTCTTCTGAGAATGGCACGTCACCTGCTTTAGCTGACTTAGAGAGAGCCAGAGACGGTTTTCAGAATGCATTTTGGCCCTTCAACGGGCTCATCGGCAACGTCGCCGGGCAGGGAGAGGAGGTGCGGGGCTTTGCCTCGCAATCTCGTCTCGCCTTCCCGGCTTTTTTTGTTTTGCGGCGACTGCCAGCAACAGGAGAACGAGACATGGGTGCTCCAGCCTTGAAGCCTCAAGCTGATATCACGCCATTGCGCCCCGTGGTTGCGACCTCGGCGGGCAGTGAGGTCGTCCAGCTTCCTGCGCGCAAGCCGGCATCACGTTTCAAAGCCTTGGGGGGCCGGATGAAGTCTATTACCGCAACCATTGTTCCGCCGCTTGTGGTGCTCGCCGCTATTCTGCTGGTCTGGCAGATTGCCTTCGGGCGTCCCGGCGCGACACTTCCACCTCCAACCACGATCTGGGCCGAGGCGAAAGAGCTGATCATCGATCCGTTTTTTGTGCACGGCTCACAGGATATCGGATTGGGGTGGCGGGTGCTGACTTCGCTCGAGCGGGTGCTCTATGGCTTCGGCCTCGCGGCGGTGGTCGGCGTGCTTCTCGGCGCGCTCGTGGGCCAGTCGGTTTGGGCAATGCGCGGACTTGATCCGATCTTCCAGGTGCTGCGCACAGTGCCCCCACTCGCCTGGCTGCCGATTTCGCTCGCGGCTTTCCGCGATGCGAACCCGTCGGCGATTTTCGTGATTTTCATCACGGCGATCTGGCCAGTGATCATCAACACGGCCGTAGGTATCCGCAATATCCCGCAGGATTATTGCAACGTGGCGCAGGTTCTGCGCCTCAACACGATCGAGTTCTTCTTCAAGATCATGGTGCCCTCAGCGGCGCCTTACATCTTCACGGGTCTCAAGATCGGTATCGGTCTCTCTTGGCTCGCAATTGTCGCGGCGGAGATGCTGACGGGCGGCGTCGGTATCGGCTTCTTCATCTGGGATGCGTGGAACTCGTCACGCCTGCCCGACATCATCGTAGCGCTTTTTTACATCGGCATAGTCGGTTTCGCACTCGATCGGATCGTTTCACTGATCGGTCGGATCGTGACGCGTGGCGCTCAGGCTTCTTGAGGAGAAAACGATGTCTAGCTATCTCAAAATCGATCACCTCGACAAAAGCTTCTCACGTGGCGGTCAGACCACCGAAGTGCTGAAAGACATCAACCTCGAGATCGCGCAGGGCGAGTATGTCTCGATCATCGGGCATTCCGGCTGCGGGAAATCGACGCTGCTGAATCTCATCGCCGGCCTCACGCCGGTGAGCTTCGGCGCGGTTCTACTGGAGAATAGGGAAGTCAATGCGCCGGGGCCGGATCGCGCCGTGGTGTTTCAGAACCACTCGCTGCTGCCCTGGCTTACCGTGTATGAGAACGTGAAACTCGCGGTCGACAAGGTCTTTGCCGGCAAAAAGTCTAAGGCCGAGCGTCACGACTGGATCATGCAGAACCTCGATCTCGTGCAGATGGGCCACGCGACCGACAAGCGCCCATCCGAGATTTCTGGCGGTATGAAGCAGCGTGTCGGCATCGCCCGCGCACTCGCAATGGAGCCGAAAATCCTGCTGCTCGACGAGCCTTTCGGTGCGCTCGATGCGCTGACGCGCGCGCATCTGCAGGACAGCGTGATGGATATCCATGCGCGGCTGAAAAACACGATGATCATGATCACCCATGATGTGGATGAGGCCGTGCTTCTCTCCGATCGCATTGTGATGATGACCAACGGCCCCTCTGCCACCATCGGCGATGTGCTCGATGTGAACCTGCCGCGTCCGCGCAAACGGCTCGAACTCGTTTCCGACAGCCGCTACATCGCCTGCCGCGAGGCCGTTTTGCGCTTCCTCTACGAGCGCCATCGCTTCGTCGAAGCAGCATAAGGAGCGTGACGATGAAGAAGCAGAAACTCGTCGTCATCGGGAATGGCATGGCTCCAGGCCGGGCACTTGAAAAACTGCTCGAGGCAGCGCCTGAGGCTTATGATATCGTGATTTTCAACGCGGAATCTCGTGTCAATTACGATCGGATTATGCTCTCGCCCGTGCTTTCGGGCGAGAAGACCTTTGAGGAAATCATCATCCACGGCGATGGTTGGTACATCAAGCACGGCATCACGCTCTACAAGGGTGTGAAGATCGCGAAAATCGACCGTGAAGCCAAAACCGTTACCAGCGAAACCGGCATCACCGAGAGCTACGACAAGCTCATCATCGCGACGGGCTCGTCGCCCTTCATCATTCCCGTCCCGGGCGCCAGCCTGCCGGGCGTTGTCACGTATCGCGATCTCGATGACGTGCATGCGATGATGCTTGCAGCGCGCTCACGCGGAAAAGCGGTGGTGATCGGCGGCGGGTTGCTCGGCCTAGAGGCGGCAGCCGGCCTCAAAGAGCAGGGTATGGATGTCACGGTTGTGCATCTCATGCCGCATCTGATGGAGCGCCAACTCGATCCTGCAGCCGGCTATCTTTTGCAACGTGCTGTCGAATCACGCGGCATCAATGTGCTGTGCAAAGCGAATACCAAGGCGATCGAGGGCGCGACGCGCGTTACCGGCGTGCAGCTCGAAGATGGCACATTCCTGCCCGCGAGCCTCGTGGTGATGGCGGTCGGCATCCGCCCCAATGCGACGCTCGCGAAGGAAGCGGGCCTCACAGTCAATCGCGGCATCGTGGTCGGGCCGGATATGCGAACTTCCGATCCAGACATCTTCGCGCTTGGCGAATGCGCTGAAGCGAGCGCGCAGGTCTTCGGCCTTGTCGCTCCGCTTTACGAGATGGCGAATGTCGTCGCCGCCCAGCTTTGTGGCAAAACGGATGCCGGGTTTACCCCGAGTGCCACCGCGACCAAGCTCAAGGTCACGGGGATGGATCTTTATTCCGCCGGCGATTTTGCTGAGGCACCGGATCGTGAGGAGATCGTGCTGCGTGATCCTACACGTGGGCAATATCGCCGCCTGGTGCTCAAGGGCAACCAGATCATCGGCGCGGTGATGTATGGCGACACGGGCGATGGCCCGTGGTTCTTCGACATGATCAAGCGTGGCATCGACATCACCGAGATGCGCTCGACCGTCATTTTTGGCCAGAGCTATCAGGGGGGTGCGGCTCTGGACCCTCTGGCCGCCGTTGCAGCTCTGCCCGACGACGCAGAGATCTGCGGCTGCAACGGCGTGTGCAAGGGCAAGATCACCACCAAGATCACGGAACTGGGGCTCAAGAGCCTCGATGAGGTGCGCGCGCACACGAAGGCTTCCGCGTCTTGTGGTTCCTGCACGGGGCTTGTTGAAAACGTCATCAAGCTCCAGCTTGGCGATGCCTATAATCCGGCGGCTATTACGCCGATGTGCGGTTGCACCGATCTCGGACATGATGATGTTCGCCGGCTGATCAAGGCGAAATCGCTGAAATCTATTCCGCAGCTCATGCAGGAATTGGGCTGGAAAACTTCCTGCGGCTGCGCGAAGTGTCGCCCTGCGCTCAACTATTACATGATCTGCGATTGGCCGGGTGAATACGAGGATGACAGCCAATCGCGCTTCATCAACGAACGCGTGCACGCCAATATCCAGAAGGACGGCACCTATTCGGTGGTGCCGCGCATGTGGGGTGGGCTCACGAACTCCAAGGAATTGCGCGCGATCGCGGATGTCGTCGATAAATTCGCCATTCCAACAGTGAAGGTCACGGGCGGCCAGCGCATCGACATGCTCGGTGTGAAGAAGGAAGATTTGCCTTCTGTCTGGGCTGATCTCAATGCTGCCGGCATGATCTCGGGCGCGGCTTACGCCAAGGGCCTGCGCACGGTGAAAACCTGCGTCGGCACCGATTGGTGCCGCTTCGGCACGCAGGATTCCACCGGCCTCGGTGTCAAAATCGAGAAATTCATGTGGGGTTCCTGGACGCCAGCGAAACTCAAGATGGCTGTTTCCGGCTGTCCTCGGAACTGCGCGGAAGCGACCTGCAAGGATATCGGCGTCATCTGTCTCGACTCTGGCTACGAAATCCATTTCGCGGGTGCCGCCGGTCTCGATATCCATGGCACGCAGGTGCTGGGACACGCGAAAACCGAGGATGAGGCGATCGAGATCATCGCTGCGCTCACCCAGCTCTATCGCGAGCAGGGGCGCTATCTCGAGCGCATTTACAAATGGGCGAAACGCGTCGGCACAGCGTCCATCAAGGCGGCGGTGATCGACGATATCGAGAAGCGTCGCGCGCTGCATGATCGCTTCGTTTTCAGCCAGCAATTTGCGCAGATCGATCCTTGGGAAGAGCGCGTGAACGGCAAGGACGCGCATGAATTTGCAGCGATGGCAGAGCTTCGTCTGCCGCAGGCTGCTGAGTGAGCCTGAGCGATATGGGGGATGTGATGAACATGATCTCGACAACATGGCTGGATGCGGGCTCGGCAGATGACGTGCCGGTGCGTGGCTCACGTGTCATCAAGTCGCCCTTCGGCGATATCGCGATCTTCAAGGCGGTGGATGGTACGCTTTTCGCACTCCGAGATCGCTGCCCGCACAAGGGCGGGCCGCTTTCTCAGGGCATCGTGCATGGCCATGCCGTGACCTGCCCCCTGCACAATTGGGTGATCTCGCTTGTCGATGGCGAGGCGCAGGGTGCCGACAAGGGCTGCACGCCGAAAATTCCGCTGAAAATCGAAAATGGTCGCGTTCTGCTTTCGGGCGAGGCGATCGCCCGGCTCGGCGTGTAGATATGGCGGAGGCGGGTACCACGATCCGCACAACTTGCCCATATTGTGGGGTGGGATGTGGCGTGCTCGCAACCCCTCAGCCTGACGGTTCGGTGGCGATCGCAGGTGATCCGGATCACCCCGCGAATTTCGGGCGACTCTGTTCGAAGGGCTCGGCTCTCGGTGAGACCCTGAGTCTGGATGATCGCCTGCTCTATCCCGAAATCGAGGGGCGGCGGGCGAGCTGGGATCAAGCGCTTGATCTCGTGGCCCAGCGCTTTTCCGAAACTGTGGCCGAGCACGGCCCGGATTCTGTGGCGCTCTATGTTTCGGGTCAGCTTCTGACCGAGGACTATTACGTCGCGAACAAGTTGATGAAAGGGTTCATCGGCTCGGCGAATATCGACACGAATTCGCGCCTTTGCATGGCCTCGTCCGTGGCCGGGCACCGGCGCGCTTTTGGCACCGATACCGTGCCGGGAACCTATGCTGATCTCGAAGAGTCCGATCTCGTGGTGCTCACGGGCTCGAATTTCGCCTGGTGCCACCCGGTGCTTTTCCAGCGCCTGCTTGTGGCGCGTGAGAAAAAGGGCACACGGATCGTTGTAATCGATCCGCGCCGCACGATGACAGCTGAAGCTGCTGACCTGCATCTCGCGCTCGAACCGGATAGCGATTTGCCGCTGTTTCTGGGGCTGCTGAACCATCTGAATCAGGCGGGCTTGCGCGATGAGAAATATCTCGCGGCCTATGTGGGCGATACCGCGCCCGCGCTGGCGATTGCGGCGGAATTCCCGGTCGCGCGTGTCGCGGCGGAATGCGGCTTGAAGGCAAAAGACATCACCCGCTTCTATGAGATGTTTGCCGGCACGAAGAAGATCGTGACGGTCTATTCCCAGGGCATCAATCAGTCGGTTTCCGGTTCCGATAAGGTCAACGCAATTATCAATTGCCACCTGTTTACGGGGCGGATCGGTCATCCCGGTATGGGGCCGTTCTCGATCACGGGGCAGCCCAATGCGATGGGTGGGCGTGAGGTTGGCGGACTCGCAAATATGCTCGCGGCGCACATGGATATCGAGAATGCCGGACATCGCGATATCGTCCAGCGTTTCTGGAAAAGCCCTGTCATCGCTCAAAAGCCGGGGTTGAAGGCGGTCGATCTGTTCCGTGCAGTGGGTGAGGGGAAGATCAAGGCGCTGTGGATCATGGCGACGAACCCCGCCGATTCACTCCCCGATGCCGATGCCGTCCAGATGGCGCTGAAATCGTGCCCTTTCGTGGTTGTTTCGGACGCGATTCGCCAGACCGACACGACCCGCTTTGCGCATGTGCTGCTGCCTGCGGCAGCTTGGGCCGAAAAAGATGGGACGGTGACAAATTCCGAGCGACGGATCTCGCGCCAGCGCCGGTTTCTTCCACTTCCGG
>JBOFZC010000231.1:0-3135 GCA_051654985.1 Rhabdaerophilum sp. | reverse complement strand
GCGCATGGCTCAGCTCCGGATCTCGATCAAAGGAATGGAAGGAATGGCTCCGGCCTCGAAAGCCGAGAGGTCGATTTCAAGAAAATCGGTATCGAAACGCACCGGCACATCGAAGGCGAAACCCGCGGTTACCGTAGCGCCACTGGCTGGGATATGCCCGGCGAGAAAGGTTATGATGCCGGTTGTCGGATCGCAGTTGAAATGAAGACCGCTGGTTCGTTCGATACCGCCGACGGCGATCCGCACTGATCCTTGGACGGGTTTGGCAATCGGGCGCTTGTAAGGCGCGAAATTCGCGCCGTAGAGCTTGATGAGGTGAAACGCCGTTTGCACGCCATCCCCTATCCCGATCACCTGATCAAGCGGCGCCGGCGGCGCGTTTCTCGATGCAGATGTCCAGTCGAGCCGGTCCCTGAACCGGAAGCCATGCAGTCTGCCTCGTCTCTCTTCGAAAAACGCGACAATGGCTGAAAGACCTTCGATCGAACGTACGCCATAGCCGGCATCATAGCGCCGCCTTGAGAGCGCCCAGCGCGCGTTGCGCTCCTCGCGCCCCGTCGCAGTCGTGACGATCTCAGTTCGCCTTTCCGGTCCGCCGCGCGCACCAAGCGCGATCTCGATGGGAAAGCGCACTTCATGAAATCCTGGCATCGCTGAACTCCGTCACAAGCTGCGTTGGCCGCGCGCGACAGCGCGGGCAAGGCTTGCAGAGACTTGCGCCTCAGATCGGCGAAAACTCTCCGAATCCGGCGTTTGGATCACCATGTTGATGCTCACACCCCCGCCGCGCCCGCCATTCGACGCGACGCCGAGTCGACCATCCGGCCCGCGCGCCAGAGGCATGATCGCCTCGGCACCGCGCTCGCCCGCGAGGCCTAGGCCACGCCCCATCGGGAAAAAATGCGGCGTTGAGATCACACCGCCGCTCGCAAAGGGTGTCACCTGCGCGCCACCCCCTCCGCCGAACAGCCCCCCGAACAAGCTCGAAAGGCCTCCGAAGCCGCCGGAAAGCAGGCCCGTAAACGCCCCTTCAAGCGGCTTCAGCGCGGCCTTCAGCCCGATCTCGATAAAGCGCTGGCCGATCGTTTTGAGAATATCCTCGAAGCCTTTGCCTTGCGCCATACCTCGGGCCAACGCGTTCGAGAGTGACCGGCCGAATTGCGCCGTCACACCATCGAGTGTCCTCATCTGGCGTGTCAGCGTGCCAACAGCCGCCGCCGGGCCGCCGAACCCTTCGCTCTCTTCCAGCTCGTCAGTCATGGTCCGTTTCTCCAGTCCAATCGGGGAACATCATCATCAGGCCTTGCAGGCCGGCTGAATCGAGCGGGGCAATGCTCGCGAATTCGCCTTTGGCACCCCGCAGCGCGGCGGCGAATTCCGGCAGGGTCATGGTCCAGAACGCCTCGGGTGAAAGCCGCAGCAGGCCAAGGCCAAACGCCATCGCCTCATCCCAGGGGAAAGGCCTATGCGTTTCGGTTCCCGCTACGGCGTGCGAGGGCGCGTACTGTCCTCCGCGCCAAATGAGAGTGCGAACAGCTCACCCAAAGCGACCACAGCACCCGGCAAATCCTCAGCGCCCATTTTTTCTGCGATCGCTGAGTCAGAGAGCTTCGAGCCGCCTCCGCGTGCTGCCGCACCGATGAGCGCGACGAGATCCCGCGCGCCGACACGCCCCTGCGCGAACCGTTCGCCGAGCCCTTGCAGATCGCCGGCACCCAAAGCGGCCTCGATCTCCGCGAGGGCCTGCAAGGTCAGCCTCAGCGTAAAAACCTCGCCGCCGATTTCAAGCTTCACCTCTCCGCGATGCCGGTTGGTCATCCCGCACCTCATAAGGCAGCGAAGGTGAGCGCACCGGCGCTCTCCATCGCGATTTCAAAAGTCACTTCGCCCGAATGTTCGCCACGATAATCGAGGCTCGTGATCTGGAACGCGCCGGTGACGGTGCCGAAATCCGGCAAGACCACCTGCCATTCGCGAATAGCGCCATCGAAAAACACCTGGCGTACAAGGGCGTCCGAAGCGTCATCCTTAAAAATGCCTGAGCCCGTCAGCGAAGCGCGCCGCACACCGGCGCCATCAAGCAATTCACGCCAACGCCCGGATGATTCCGAATGGGTGATGTCCACCGTCTCGGCATTGAGCGCGAGCCGGCGCGTGCGCAATCCGGCCACGGTCACGAACTGGGCCGAGGAATTGGCGAGTTTGAGCAGAATATCTTTGCCGCGTTGGGCTGCCATTTTGGCCTCCTGTGGAGAGTGATAAGAAGAACCCGCCTCAGAGCGGATAGAGATTGGCGCGCAGCCGCAGCGTCACACGCGACAGCGATTTCGCCTCGTCATGCCGGGCGATGGTCTCGCGGATGAACAGCAGCGACGCGTGATGCTCATGGATCGCAAGAGGTGTCGCCATCAGCGCCGATTCGATCGCCTCTGCGAGCTGAAGCGCCGAACGCGTGCCGCGCTCCCGCGTGATCGCCACGAGATCAATCTCGGCGATAAACCCTTCGGCTTCGCTGGTGCCGTTCTCGCGCAGAAGTGCATCGCCGAGTACAAGATAGGGCGGCTCGGCTCCGCGCGGCGGAGCATCATGAACGCCCTGTCCGAGCACGGTGGTCACAGCATTGGTCGCGAGCAACCGCGCTCGGATCGCCTCCTTCAGCGCCACGATGGGATGTGGAACACTCATGGCGTTACCTCATCCACCAAGCAGGTCGTAACCTTCCTGAGCCCCTCAGCATCAAATGCCGCGCGGATTGCAAAAATCCGCTGACCCAACCGGAAGCGCATGCGCGCATCGATATCGGCACGAAACCGCACCTTGATCCGCGTCTCGATCTCGCCTTCCAGCCGCTCTCCGCTGCTGGTCTCACGACCCGATTTCGCGATCACCTCTCCCCAGAGTGTTGCGATCGGCTGGTAGCTGAATGCTGCTCCTCCCATCGCATCGAACGTCTCGATCGGCGCTTCGAGCGTCAGCCGCTTGCGCCTCGCCCCAACCGGCAATGTCATAGGCCTTGCCATCTTTACCCCCTTCAGAGTCGCACGGAGCGGAACGGCTGGACGAGCGCTGCGACGATCGGCGGCAGGCCGCGTTCTTCAACCGCGATGTCGCCGCGTTTCTCGAATGTCAGGGCCA
>JBOFZC010000230.1:0-11308 GCA_051654985.1 Rhabdaerophilum sp. | reverse complement strand
CGATCTATTGGTTGGTGGTCACGGCGCTTTCACAGCCCGATCAGTTGCGCCAATTACCGCCGAAATTCTGGCCAGATGAGCCGCGATGGAGCGTTTTCGGCAAAATCCTGGAGGAACGCCCGATCTTTCTCTGGCTCGGCAATTCGGCGCTTGCCGCTTTGGGGGCGGTCACGATCTCGATGGTCGTTTCGGTGCTCGCGGGATATTCACTCTCGCGTTTCCGCGTGAGGGGAGGGCAGAGCCTCGGCCTCTTCATCCTCACGGCGAAGATGTTGCCTGCAACTTTGCTCGTGATCCCGCTCTTCGGTATCTTCCGGATGACGGGCCTTATCGGCTCGATGTGGTCGATCATCCTCGCGCATGCCACCCTGATCATCCCGTTCACAACCTGGATGCTGAAGGGTTATTTCGACACGATCCCGAAGGAACTCGAACAGGCTGCGATGGTCGATGGCTGCTCGCCGCTCGGCGCGTTGTTCCGGGTGATCCTGCCGGTCTCCGCGCCCGGCCTTGCCGCGACGGCGCTCTACGGTTTCGTGCTTTCTTGGTCGGATTATGCCTATGCCCGTACGTTTCTCACCAACGCGCAGGGCAACTGGACCGCCAATCTCGGCATCACCACCATGAAGGGCGAATACATCTCGAACTGGGCCGACATCTCGGCGGCCTCCATCCTCGTCGCGCTGCCTATTCTCGCAGTGTACCTTTTCCTTGAGCGCTATCTGGTCGGCGGTCTCACCGCCGGCTCAGAGAAGTGACGCTTTCGCAAAGACATTCGTATGGCCGGCATTGTCATTGATCAGGTCCGCAAGAGCTACGGGGCGCAGAGCGTTCTGAAGGACTTTTCGCTCGATATCGCAGACGGCGAATTCGTCGTGCTCGTTGGCCCATCGGGCTGCGGAAAATCGACGATGCTGAAAATCCTCGCCGGCCTTGAGGAAGCGAGTTCCGGCACCATCCGGATCGGCGGGCGCGATGTCACCGATCTCGCTCCCGGTGATCGCGATATCGCGATGGTGTTTCAGAATTACGCGCTTTATCCGCATCTCACGGTGGCGGCGAATATGGGTTTCGGGCTCAAGATGCGCGGCACTCCGGATGAAGTGATCAAGAGCCGCGTGCAAGAAGCGGCGCGAATCCTCGATATTGGGCACCTGCTCGAGCGGCGCCCGCGCCAGCTTTCTGGCGGACAGCGTCAGCGCGTGGCCCTCGGGCGCGCGATCGTTCGCGAGCCGCAAGCATTTCTCATGGACGAACCGCTCTCGAACCTCGACGCCAAGCTCAGGGTGCATATGCGCGCTGAAATCGGTGCACTGCATCAAAGGCTTGGCGTCACCACGATCTATGTCACGCATGACCAGATCGAGGCGATGACGATGGCCAATCGCATCGTCATCATGAAGGATGGCGAGATCCAGCAGATCGCCGATCCCGAGACGATGTTCGAGCGCCCGGCCAACCTCTTCGTGGCTGGTTTCATCGGCTCGCCGGGCATGAACTTCCTGTCCGCTGAGGCCGGGGGCGGGAACGCGGTTCTCTTTGGCGAAACAGTGCCAGTGCCAGCGAGCGCGAACGGACCCATCACGATCGGGCTCAGGCCGGAACATATAGAAGCTGGCCCCGGCGCGGTGAGTTTTGTTGTAAAACCGAGCCTTGTGGAAAGCCTGGGTTCCGAGAAATACATCTATTTCGAAGCCCCTGCAGGAAACCGCGTGCCGGGATTTCTCACCCGCAGCGAGGAGGATCAACGCGGTGATCGGCTGATCGCGCGCCTGATCAATTCCGGCCCGGTGAAAATCGGCGAAGCGGTGACGCTCTCTTTTGATCCGGCGCGGCTGCATGTCTTCGACCCGGCTTCCGGTCGAGCGATCCGGTAGGGTCATTGCATGGCGAGCGAAGCAGATGTCCTGAGGCCCGACGAGCGCGATCTTCCCGGCGGCGCCGCAGCGCTCGCGAAGGGGTTGTACCTGCTCGATGTGATCGGCGAAAGGGAGACCCCGGCGCGCTTCAAGGACCTCCAGATCGCGACCGGCCTGCCGAAGGCCACGCTCGCGCGGATGCTGCACACGCTGGTCGCGTTCAGACTGGTCCGCCATGAAGAGCGCGACAACACCTACCGGCTCGGCAATCGCTTGTTTGAACTCGCGCACAGGGTCTGGGAGACCTTCGATTTGAGGGGTGCCGCCGCACCCCAGCTCGAAAGGCTGGCGATTGAAGCGCGTGAAACAGTCGCGATCGGCACACTCGACAATGACCAGATCGTCTATATCGAGCAGCGCAGTCAGGGTGGGCCGTTCGGCTTTCGCATCGAAGTGGGGCGCCGCGCGCCTTTGCATGCCACGGCCGCCGGCAAGGCCTTGCTGGCGTTTTCCACGCCGCATGAGCAACGCGCGATTTTGCATCGCATTCCGATCGAAGGTTTCACACCCAACACGCTTGTGGATCCCGACATGCTTCTCGCAGACCTCGCACTGACACGTGCTAGGGGCTATGCGATCTCAAACGGCGAGCATGTTGAGGGCGTCGTCTCGGTGGCTGCCCCTGTTTTTGACCATACCGGCAAGGCCATCGGCGCGATCGGAATGTTCGGACCGTCCTCGCGCAATCCGATCGAGCGTTTGCACAGTTTTGGGCGCGATCTCATGGAAGCGGCGCGGCTGATCTCGGGGAATGTCGGCGCGCCGTCGGTGAGCATCCATTCGCGCAAAGCCCCGGTGCGCGGCGCCGATCCGCGCGTGGAATGCGTGTTACCGTGGAGTGCAAGCCTTGCGGAAGGCCCGTTCTGGTCCGTTGCCGAGCAGCGTCTTTACTGGGTCGATATCCTGGCGCCATCCGTTCATCGCCTCGATCCAGCCACCGGGACCAACGAGACCTGCCCATTGCCGCGCCTTGTCAGCTCCGTGATCGAACGCAAAGGTGGCGGCCTTGTTGTGACCACCACTGACGGGGTGGAGGAGCTCGATTTTGCAACGAGGCAACTTGTCACCCGCATCGATCCCGAGGCTTTGCAGCCCGAAAACCGTTTCAATGATGCGAAATGCGATGCATCCGGCCGCCTCTGGGCCGGCACGATGAGCCTCGACGCCACCCGTCAATCCGGGGCCCTATATCGCATCGAAGCGGATGATCGCTGGCAGCGCATGGATCAGCCGTTCACCATTGCAAACGGGCTCGACTGGAGCCCGGACGGGCGGACCTTCTACTTCACGGACTCAAGTACAGGCTCGATCTATGCCTATGATTTCGAGCCAGAGGAGGGGATATTGAGCAAACGCCGCCTGTTCGCGCGTATCGACGCCAGCGAAGGGCGGCCCGACGGGCTCACGGTCGATGCCGAAGGCTGTGTTTGGTCAGCGCTCTGGGATGGCTGGTGTGTGCGCCGCTTTGATCCACAAGGGCGGATGATGCGCGATTTGCGCGTTCCCGTGCCTCGGCCGACCAGCGTGGCTTTTGGCGGGGTTGATCTGAAAACCCTGTTCATCACGTCGGCGCGCATCCGCGTGCCGGCCAAAATCCTCGCGGAAGCCCCATTTTCGGGCGGCATTCTCGCAGCTGACGTCGGTGTATCGGGGCGAGCGCCCCATCTCTACGGAGGGTAACGCCGATGCCCGCGCCGCGTGCAATCTATCCCGAACTTGCAGAAGCCTCAGTGGTGATCACTGGCGGCGCGGATGGCATTGGTCGCGCTATGGCGGAAGCCTTTCTGGCGCAAGGATCACGCGTCGGCATTCTCGATTTGAATCAGAATGCGATCGACCGTTTTCAGATCGACGCGCCCGAGCTCGCCGCGGAGACGGTTGATCTGCGTGATATTCCAGCCGTGCGATTGGCGCTTGGCAGACTGGTGGAGCGCATCGGCGATCCGCGCATCCTCATCAACAATGCCGCCAGTGATGCGCGCCACGTCTTCGACAGTCTCGATGTCGAGGCCTGGGATGACCGTATGGCCGTCAATCTGCGTCACATCCTGTTTGTCTCGCAGGCCGTGATCCCAATGATGCGCAAGGCAGGCGGTGGGGTGATCCTGAATATGGGATCAACCTCGTGGATGAAGGGCGCGACAAACCTCATTGCCTACACAACCGCGAAATCTGCGATTGAAGGGTTTACCCGATCATTGTCTCGCGAACTCGGCGGCCACGGCATCCGTGTGAATGCGATTGCGCCGGGCTGGGTGATGACGGCTCGACAGCTTAAGGACAATGCCACACCCGAGAAGCGTGCAGCCAACCTCGAGGCACAGGCCTTGAAACGGGAAATCTTGGCCGAAGATGTGGCCGCCGCCGCTTTGTTTCTGTGTTCGAATAGCGCGAGTGCAATCACCGGTCAGACGCTGATCGTCGATGGTGGAATATCCTATGGTTGATCGGTTTTAGAAGCGACCGCATCGCGCCGATCCGTCAGTCAACCGCTTGACAACGAGCGGAAATCCCGCGCGTTGTTTCTCGATTGTGTCTCGGCTTTACTCGGCTGGCACGGGTGCCATACCGCCTGTTTGCTCCGGGCGCTGTGGGGTCTGGCCCGAACGCGCCTTGGCGAGCACATTGGCGCGGTTGACGGATTTGCGCTCGGCGTCGATCCGGCGGATCAGCAGCTGAGCCCGCTCGACCGAGCCGAGGAGGGCGAGGATGGCCCCGCGTTCGCTCGCACCTGCATTCGGGCCGAGTGCGAGAGCTCTGGCGCGCAGTTCCTCGACCTCGGGGAAGCTGGCGTGCAGGGCCGGCATTGACGGCGCCTTCAGGCCATAATCGGGCAGAATATCGCGCATGGCGAAATCGAGCTTGTCGAGCGCGGTTGTCACGATCGCTTGCGCTTCGCCGCCGAACTTTTCACGCTTCACGCGGCGCGCGACCTGATGCAGCGATTCCGCGAGAGCGTTCGTGAAGTCCTCTTCTTCAATCAAGCTCGCCACCAGATCGAGTTGCTCGTACGGCAGGTCTCTGGCCATCAGATTGGCTGTATAGGCGCGGATATCGCGGCTCAGCACATCTGTTGCGGCATAGTGCTCGCCGGGGTCTGCCGGAGCTTTCTTGTTGCCGCGCGCGATGTCGAGGAAGAGTGCACCGGCGGTCAGGTGACGCTGCGTTTCCTGCTGGATAGCAGGCACGGCCTTGGCGAAATCATCGGCCAGAGCCTTGTCGAGGAATTTTGGTGCCGAATAATCCTCGACATCCTCGGCATCCGTGCGTCCTACCTTGCTTAGAACCCTCTCGAACACACCAACGAACGGGAAGAGCAGGGCTGTGTTGAAGACGTTGAAGAAGGTCGAGTAGAGACCCACCGCGACCGGCACGAGCGGGAACGTCTCCTTGCCGTTGACGAGAACTGCTCGGCCTGGGTCGCCGCCAAACCAGTTGGTCATCACGTAACTCAAGACGTCCATCGAGAGGAAGAAGAGCGGTATGGTGACCAACACCCCGATGATGTTGAAACTGATATGCGCATAGGCCGCTCGTTTGGCGTTTTTCGACAAATTCCACGACGCCATCCAGGAGGTGATCGTGGTGCCGAGGTCAGCGCCAAGCGAGAAGGCGACAGCGGTCTTCCAGTCGAGAATGCCCGCGGCCCCGAGGCCCATCACGATACCGATCGTGGCCGATGAGGAATGGATCATCGCGGTGACGAAAGCGGCGATGGCGACGCAGATGAGCAGCGCGCCGAAGTTATCTGCCCGCAGCGAGCGCATCAGTTCCATCACTTCAGGCATGTTGCGCAGCGGACGCAAGCCGCCTGTCATCAGGTTGAGGCCGTAGAAGATCAGCGCAAAGCCCATGCAGGCGAGCGCGATGTTGCGGACCTTTTCGTTCTTCGCGAAAACGTAAACGAGGGCGAAGATGCCTGAGAAGATCAGCCCCAATGGGCCTAGCGGTAGCGCGATCAGACCATTGCCAAGAGTGGTGCCGATATTGGCGCCCATGATCACCGAGATTGCCGGTCGAAGTGCGACAACCCCGGCATTGACGAGACCAACGGTCATCACGGTCATCGCTGTAGAGGACTGGATGATGCCGGTGATCAGCGTGCCTGCAAGGACACCCTTGATCGGTGTGCCGGCGGCCTTTGCCAGAAAGGCCCGCATCTTGTTGACCGAAAGGGCCTGGATCCCATTCGACATGAACTCGAGCCCGAGCATGAAAAGGCCGAGGCCTCCGACGACCGGAACCAAAATGTCTCTAAAGATATCGATGTTCATCACTCACCCCCGTAAGCCGCATCTCTGGAAATCGAATTTCGGTCGCTTGTCTTGCGGCCACATGTCGTCTCGGATCGTGTCTTTGGTGGTCTTCTTGTCGATCAATGTTTTGGTGGGTGTCACCGCGCGGGTTTAGCCGCCAGCGCGCGGTGGCTTCGCCCAATAGGATTTTATGGCTTTGGCCAGATCAGCGGGCACTGGAACAAAGCCGAGTGCGGCGGCATCCGCACCGCCGGTCTCAAAGGCCTGTTCGAAAAGATCTTGCACCCGTTTCACGCGGGTTGGACCGCGATCCAAGGGGACCACAACGAAGGTCGCGGCCACGATCGGGTAAACGCCCGACCCGGACTGATCGACAAGACTGCGGAAGAAATGCTGCTTGGCATCCCACTCGCCCGCCGCCACAGCCGCGGTGAAAGTGCTGGCTTGCGGCCGAACAAACTCGCCGGCTCTGTTGCCGATTGCGGCAAGCGGCAGACCTGCACGACTGGCCTGCCCGAATTCAAGATAGGCAATCGCTCCCGCGGTGGCGCGCGCCACCTGCATCACCGCTTGCGTGCCCTGAGCGCTCGTGCCCAGTGGCCAGCTGATCAGTGTATCTGCGCCGTATTTTTGCTTCCATTCCGCGCTCACTGCGGAAAGGAATTCCGTCAAGGTGAAGGTCGTCCCTGAACCATCTTTGCGATGGATCACGCTGATGCGCAGATCGGGCAATTTGAGATCGGGATTGGCCGCGCGGACAGCGGGATCAGACCAGTTCTGGACCTTGCCGAGATAGATATCCGCAAGCAGCTGACCTGTCAGCTTCAACTCGCCATCTTTGATGCCGGGAACATTTGCCACGATCGCGACGCCGCCAACGACGATGGGGAATTGCAGATAGCTATTCTTCTGGACGTCGGAAGCGGGAATGGGCGCATCTGTGGCCGCAAAATCCAACTCAGGCTGGCGAAGCCGCATGATACCAGCGAGTGAACCCACCAATTCGTAATCGACAACCCAGTCTGGAGATATGAAATCGCCGCCATCGGCACGCGCCTGCTGATAGGCTTTCGACCATTTCGCAATGATCGGGGCTGCGAAGGTCGAGCCAGCACCGCGGATCGGTTCGGAAAAGGCCGGCATCGCGAAAAAGATGGCAATCAGTGCGAAAACCGCGTGAAATCCTAAAAGCGGAGCTTGCGCCGAAGGTTTTGATGCCCGCTTTTCCATCCGGATATGCACCATATCGCTCAACGCCCCGGTTTGTTCTAAACCCAGGATCATTGTCGTATGGCCGAGAAGCAACGATCGTGTGACAGTCGTTTGCGACGGGGCTCGGAAGTGAAGCAATGGATGCTGTGCCGGCTACAAGTTTTTCGCTGGCGGCACTAATTTTCGAGTTCAATGGGGATGTTTTTTGTAATTTGGCCCGCGCGATAACGCAACGGACAGCTCACTACATCGTCGCGCCGATCTGCCAGGGCACAAATTCGGCGTCGCCATAGCCAAGTTGTTCCGATTTCGTGCGTTCACCTGAGGCGATCGCAAGAAGCGAAGCGAAAATCTCTTGGCCCTTCTCGGCGATGCTCACACCATCGAGAATATCTCCGCAATTGATATCCATGTCATCGCTCATGCGATGGAAAATCTCCGAGTTGGTCGCGAGCTTCATCGAGGGCGTCGGCTTGCAGCCATAGGCCGAGCCGCGCCCGGTGGTGAAGGCGAGGAGGTTCGCTCCACCCGCAACCTGGCCCGTGGCCGCGACGGGGTCGTAGCCTGGGGTGTCCATATAGACGAAGCCCTTATCCGTCACAGGCTCGGCATAGCGATAAACCGCATTGAGCGTGGTCGTGCCGCCCTTGGCCGCCGCTCCGAGTGATTTCTCGAGGATGGTCGTGAGACCGCCCGCCTTGTTTCCGGGGGAAGGGTTGTTGTTCATGCTCATGGCGTTGCGCGCGGTGTAATCCTCCCACCAGCGGATGATCTCGACGAGCTTTTCGCCCACCGCAACGTTCCGCGCGCGGCGGGTGAGCAGGTGCTCCGCACCGTAGATTTCCGGCGTTTCCGAGAGGATCGCCGTGCCGCCGTGGCGCACCAGGATATCGGTCGCCGCACCCAGGGCGACATTCGCGGTGATGCCGGAATAGCCATCCGAACCTCCGCATTGCAAAGCGAGCATCAAGGCGCTCGCGGGTGCGGTCTGGCGTTTGACAGCATTCGCAGCCGGAAGCATGTCGCGGATCGCGGCAATGCCGGCCTCAACGGTTTTCTTCGTGCCGCCGGTTTCCTGAATGGTAAGCGAACGGAACCGGTCGCCTTCGGAGATGCCATAGGCCTCCTTGAACCGCCCGATCTGAAAAGCTTCGCATCCGAGGCCAACAAGAATCGAGGCCCCCATATTCGGGTTCGCGGCATAGCCCCATGTCGTGCGCTTCAAGACGTCGATGGCCTCGCCCTTGTCGGCAATGCCGCAACCGGTCGAGTGAACGAGCGGGATGACGCCATCGATATTCGGGAAATCGCGAAGCAGACCAGAACGGTTGATTTCTTCCGCGATGAACTTCGCGACCGAAGCCGAACAATTCACACTTGTGAGGATACCGACATAATTCCGCGTGCCGACTGTTCCATTGGCCCGGATGTAGCCCTGAAAAGTTGCCTGCGCCTCGATAGGCAGGATATCTGGCTCACGGCCCGCTTCGGCGTGGCGGTAATCGCGCTCAAAAGCGGCGAAGGCACAATTGTGCTCGTGCACCCAATCGCCTGGAGCGATCGGGGCAGAGGCAAAGCCGATGATCTGCCCGAATTTCAGCACGGCTCCACCAGGAGCGACACCTTTGACCGCGAGCTTATGGCCGCGCGGGATCCGTGTTTTCACCCGCACGCCTTCGCAAAAAAGGCCTTCTGGAAGCGCGTCGACCGCAATGATCACATTGTCATCGGCATGCAGGCGCAGGCTGCGCGGCGTGGCTGAGGGGGGTACAGGTGCATTCATTTCAAGCCTCGTTTCAGGCGAGTGGACGATGGTCGATCTGGCTCACCGCCTGCATCACACCGCGCAGTTCCGCGAGCCCTCGCAAACGGCCGATGAGCGGATAGCCGGGATGGGTCTTCCTGCCGATATCGTCCAGCAATTCATGGCCATGATCAGGCCGGAACGGGATGCGCCAGTCCATGTTGCCGGATTTTTTGCGTCGATCCTGCTCGGCGAGCAATGCGCGCATCAGTGCCACCATGTCGGTGTCGCCCCCAAGATGCTCGGCTTCCATGAACGAGCCATCGGCATCTTTCGCGACGTTGCGCAAATGCGCAAAATGGATCAGCGGCGCGAAACGCTTCGCAAGTTCGGGAACGTCGTTCATCGGGCCAGCACCGAGGGAGCCCGAACAGAATGTCACGCCATTCGCGGGCGAGGGCACGGCTTTGGTGATAAAGGCGAGGTCGTCGCCGGTCGAGACGATGCGCGGCAGGCCAAACAGTGAGCGTGGCGGATCATCGGGGTGCACCGCGAAGCGCATGCCGAGTTCTTCCGCGACCGGGATCACCTCGCGCAAAAAGCGCACA
Organism: Rhabdaerophilum sp.; assembly: GCA_051654985.1. Classification (GTDB taxonomy): domain Bacteria; phylum Pseudomonadota; class Alphaproteobacteria; order Rhizobiales; family Beijerinckiaceae; genus Rhabdaerophilum. Next base: position 1,569 of record JBOFZC010000230.1, on the reverse strand, counting down.
AAATGCGCGCGCAATTCATTGCGCCCGATGCCTCGGTAGCGATCGAGCATGCGACGGAACCCGGGAATGTCGTAGCGCTCATAAGCACCCGGAAGGCCGGCATTGATGTTGATGAGAAGCGCGGATTTCTCGCTCTCGCCGGCCTGATCATGCCATGCCCTTGCGCGGGCAATCAGCTCTGGCGCGTGATCGGCCTCAGCACCGGGGCGCGCGAGCATGAAGCAATCGAAAGCGCAGAACTTCACGGCATCAAAGCGCAATGCTCTCCCGCCGCCGGGGATCGGGTAGGCGAGGTCGGTGCGCGTCCAATCGAGGATCGGCATGAAGTTGTAGCAGATCGTGCGGATGCCACATGCCGCGAGGTTACGCATGGATTGCCGATAGGCATCAAAATGCTGCTCAAGCGGTCCCTCGCCAAGCTTGATATCCTCGTGCAAAGGCAGGCTTTCCACGACATTCCAGCGCAAGCCAAGGCTCGGATCGGCAGCGATCAGCGCCTTTCTTTTCTCGATTTCCGCGATGCTCCAGACCACGCCATAGGGGATATGGTGAAGCGCGGTGACAATACCGGTCGCGCCCGCCTGGCGGATCTCCCGCAAAGTGATGGGATCATCGGGGCCAAACCAGCGCCAGCTTTGTTCCATGGAGAAGCCTTCAATCGTCGTTAGCAGTCAGAATGACTTTGACCTGCCGGGAGCGATCCTGCGCGAGCCGCAATCCGGCTGGCGCTTCGCTCAGTGGCAATTCGGCGGTAATCAGCTCTTCGACTGGCACCGCGCCCTCCGCAATCAGCCGCACGGCATCTGCGAATTCTGCCCCGAAGCGGAACGTGCCGCGAAGATCAATTTCTTTCGCCATCACCTGATTGGCGGGGAAGGGGATATCGCCTGCGGGCTGATTGCCAATCTGTACGACGATGCCGCCGCGTTTCGCAGCGCCGATGGCGGCAGAGAGGCCTGCGGGGGCACCGCTCGCCTCGAAGACCACATCATAGGAAGCCCCCTTGTTCGTGAGCGCTTCGGGATTGCCCGAAAGATCGAGGGTTTCCTGCGCGCCCAGCTGGGCGGCGAGGGCAAGCGGTGCCGCAGCGAGATCCGCCATCGCGAGGCTTTGAGCACCCGCGGCACGCGCCGCTAGCATCGTGAGTAGCCCGATCGGCCCGGCACCAATGACCAGCACGGACCGACCCGCGAGATCGCCGCCGCGTTTCACGGCATGGAGGCACACGGCCAAAGGCTCGGCGAGTGCTGCCGCACGGAAGCCAACATGATCGGGAATCGGAACGCATTGCGCCGGCGTTGCATCGAAAAGGGTCGCGAATCCGCCCTGCATATGCGGGGTTTTTGAGGCCGAACCCATGAAATAGATATTCTCGCAATGGTTCTCGCGGTCGGCTTTGCAGGCTGGGCAGGTGCCACACCAGCGGGAGGGGTTCACGGCGACACGTTGGCCGATTGCGAGATGGGTTTGTGCATTGATCTCGACAATCGTTCCCGCGATTTCATGCCCGAGGATCAGCGGTGAGGTCATCCGGAAATCGCCGGAGCGGGCATGGCGAAAGTAATGCAT
>JBOFZC010000229.1:0-2643 GCA_051654985.1 Rhabdaerophilum sp. | reverse complement strand
ATCGAAAACACAGCCCGGTCACGCCCGAAATCGATGGCGTAGTCGCGCCATTCCCCGCTCGCGACATGCCGCCCATAGACATTGAGGATTTCACTCAACTCCCGCCGGTCGAACCGCACATCCTCCGGGGCCCGACGTGTCCCGAGGGGAATGATGACGGCGCCTTCGCGCGTGCGCTGATCCTGCTGATCCATCCCTTGCTCCGGCGCCCAGTGTGGCAGAACCTTCCCAGCTTGCAAGCCGGCTTCGCATCGCAGACTGCGCCCGGTTTCTTGCCAAATTGCTCTCACCCCGCCGCCTATGAATCACGCTGATGTCAGCGAATTCACAGTTTGGCCCGAATTCGACCATTTCAGCGCCAGACGCGGGCGTAAAATCCCAATCAATGCCACGGTGATGGTGCAAGCGAGACCCTACGCCCCCCAGCCCCCTCGCTCGTACTTCAGATCTGCCGATCCACCGAGAATGGCATGGCGGCCCGCCAAAAGCGTGGCCGCCTATTTTTTTGTATCCACACGATCACGCGCCATCGCGTGATATTCGGGGTTGGGCTGCATGCCGGTGGCAGATGCCATGCGGTTCGACATCGCAAAAAAACTCGCAACCGCTGCGATGTCCCAGATATCGCGATCCGAAAAACCCTCATCCCGCAGGTGTTGACGATCCTGCTCCCCAATCTCTGCGGAAGCGCGGGCAACTTTCAGCGTGAAATCGAGCATGGCACGTTGTCGGGGCGTCACATTCGCTTGTCTATAGTTGAGAGCAAGGGCTTCACCCAAGACTGGATCACCCGAAAGCTGCCGCACCGCAGCCCCGTGCGCCACGAGGCAATACCAACAGCGGTTCTCAGCCGAAACAACAACCGCAATCATCTCGCGTTCAAGCTTGGAAAGACCGGAGGGGGCGAGCATCAAGTCATTATAGAAGGCTGCGAAGGCCTCAAGCTTGGGCATGGAGTGCGAATAGGCAATCAGCACGTTTGGAACGAAGCCGATCTTTTCGCGGCATTTGTCGAAGTAGGCCTTCATGGCCGGCTTCAGTTCGGCGGCATCCAGCGTTAACGCGGTGACGTTTTTTGGATTCCCGATCGAATTATTGCATTGATTGTCGGTTTTCGATGTCTTCACCCTTGCCTCCTTTTGGAGTGAGGCGCATGACTCGAACACAATGAGCCCTGCTCCAACGAGTGAACCCCGCCCCAGAACGGGACTGAAGCACAGCAAAAGCCGATTGGCACCCTCAGACTCTCGTTCCCCGCCCCCGGAGACACAGATACATGCCGAATGAAGCGAGCCGCGTGGTTGACCTTCCTGCCAATTCGCCGGGTTTGGGAGCGGCGCTCGCCAGGCTGGTGTTCCTCGGGGTGGATGCAGAAGATGCAGCCGCGTTTTCTGATGCCGCGCGCCTCGCGATCGGCCAATCCGCCGCCGCCAACCTCGCCGAGCGCGAACCGGCGAAAGCGAAGGTCCGCATCCGCGACTCAGCCTTGATGGGCGGCACGGTGATCGAGGTTGTGAACGACGATATGCCGTTCCTGCTGGACTCAACCCTCGCGGAGCTTGGCGAGCGCGGTCTATCGCTGCGGCTCGTGGCGCATCCCATTCTGGCGCTTGAGCGCAACGGCGATGGCAAACTGAGCCGTTTGATCGGCACGGCTGTGGGTCGCGAAATGGCTCCGGTGCAGCGTGAGAGCTATCTGCATATTGAATTGGCTCAGAGCCTTGGTTCCGGCGAACGCAAGGCACTGACCGAGGCACTCGAGGGCATCTATCGCGAGATCCGCGCTGCCGTTAGCGATTGGTTGCCAATGCGCAGCCGCCTCGCCGCCATCGCGACGGGCTATCGCGCCAATCCGCCCATGCTGCCCGCCGATGAAATCGCCGAAGCCGTGCAATTTCTTGATTGGCTCCTCGCCGAAAACTTCACCTTACTCGGCATGCGCGAATACCGCTTTGATACTCCGGACATCTCGACCGAGCCGACCCCCGGCGAAGGCCTCGGAATCCTGCGTGACCCCGATATGAAAGTGTTGCGTCGTGGCCAGCAGATGGTGGTGATGACGCCGGAAATCCGCGCCTTCCTGCAAGAACCGACCCCGCTTTTTGTCCAAAAAGCGAATGTAAAATCGCGCGTCCATCGCCGGGTGTATCTTGATTATGTTGGCGTGAAAATCCTCGATGCCAGCGGGCGGCTTGAGGGTGAATTGCGCATCATCGGCCTCTTCACCTCGTCGGCCTATAACAACGCGGCGCGTGCCGTGCCCTATCTGCGCCACAAGGTTGCGCGCGTGGTCGAGCGCGCCGGGTTCGATCCTGCGAGCCACTCGGGCAAAGCCCTGCTCAATGTGCTCGAAAACTATCCGCGCGACGAGCTGTTCCAAGTCGACATCGAGACGCTTTACAATTTCTCGATGGATGTACTTGCGCTCACCGAACGCCCGCGCCTTCGGGCGCTCGCGCGCGTTGATCGCTTCGATCGCTTCGTCTCGGTGATGGTCTACGTGCCCAAAGACCGTTACGACACCAGCGCCCGCCTGCGCATCGGTGAATTTCTTGCCAAGGCGTTCGATGGCCGCGTGTCGGCGGCCTATCCGGCCTACCCTGAAGGTCCGCTGTCGCGCACGCATTACATCATCGGCCGCAC
>JBOFZC010000228.1:0-3810 GCA_051654985.1 Rhabdaerophilum sp. | reverse complement strand
GGCGCCGATACGGCGGAAGATGTTGCCGAGGAAGCTCGCTTCCTGCCCACCCGTCGGGGTGGTGCGCGCGATGAAATCGAACACCACGCCGTCTTTCAGGCCATAATCGGCGATGCGCTCGACGCGGTTCTTGCTGTCGAGATAGAAGGCGACAACGCGCTGATCCGTCACGCGGTCAGTCATGCCCATGATCGGGCGGCGCAGGCGCTGTGAGATGTAATAATAGGTTTGGCCACCGACGGTGGAGACGGTGGAGGGCGTGCCCATCACGAGAATGACCTGCTCGGCGGATGAGCCGACCTTGATCTGCTCCAGCGCCTTTTCGTCGATGAGGTAGCCGCGTGTGCCGATGCTCTGATCGGCGCAGCCCGTGGCCAGAAGCAGGGCGGCCAAGGCGGCAGAGCCTGCAAGGGCAGGGAAGGAGCGGATATTCATGGGCGGCTTACTCCGGTCTGTCCGAAACGCTTCAGCGCTATTCACGCGGCATAGGCATGCCCAATTCGGCGCGGAAAGACAATTGGCATTGAAAAACAATTGCCCCTCGGCCAGAAGCACATTCTGCCTCACGTTGCCCTGCAGGCCCATCGCGGCATGATTGTGGCGCGAGAATTTGGGAAGAGAGCTTTTCGGATGTTCGGATTGTCGTTCCTCAAGAAGAAGCCGGAGATCATCGCTTCGCTCTTTGCCGATGTGGTCGCGGCGGCGCGCCATCCGATTGCCTATCGCGTTCTTAGTGTTGCCGATGATTTCGAGGGGCGGTTCGAGCGGCTTGCACTGGTAATGGTTCTGGTTCTGCGCCGGCTGAATGGGCTTCCGGCTCCAGCGGATCGCGCCGGGCAGGAGCTTGTCGACCATCTCTTCGCACATCTCGATGATGGCCTGCGCCGTTCCGGCGTGGGTGATCTATCGGTCGGCAAGAAGATGAAGAAGCTCGCTCAAGGTTTTTATGGCAGAGCGAAAGCCTATACCGAGGCGCTGGATTCCAGTGATGAAGCGGCATTGCGCGATGCTCTCGCGCGCAATCTTTATAGTTCAACATTGGAGGCGCAGGCTGTTCCAGCGGGATTGCTTGCGGAAATCAACAGCCTCGTCGCAGCGCTTGGGGAATGCGAGCTTCCCGCCCTTCTCGCCGGCGGGCGAATTGAGGCCGCGATCGCCCGTGTGCATGAAGGAAGCCCCGCATGAGCCAGTCACGCGATGAATTGCCTTATTCCCAGCTCGTTCAGGTCTATTCGATCAAGAGCGACACCAATCTCATCCTCCGCCCGGATGATGAAACCCGCGTGCGCATCGCGCATTTCGCCGGGCTTCATTCCCTGAAGACCTTCAAGGCCGAGCTGCTTATGAAGCCGAGGCATGATGGCTCGGTGCTGGTCACGGGCACGCTTGAAGCCGATGTCGAGCCGATCTGTGTCGTCACGCTCGAGCCTTTCGCTGATCATGTCTCGGAAGAGATCGAGGCGACGTTTGCACCGGAAGACGTGATTGCGCGCCTTATCGAAAAGCTTGCCGCCGAGGATGACGAGGACAGCGAAGGCACGCCGGAATTGCCTGACCCCATCGTCAATGGCGCGATCGATCCCGCGGCTTTGGCCGTCGAATTTCTGATCCTCGGGCTTGATCCCTATCCCCGCAAGCCTGGCGTTGATTTTCCGGAAATGAAGGTTGGCGAGGAGGCCATCTCGCCTTTCGCAGTGCTGAAGGCGCTCAAGAGTGATAAGAGCGAATGAGCTTCGCTGCGTCGTCCCAAGGTTCATGCTTGCCAGCGGCTCTCTGCCAGACTAATCGAACGCTCCGGCTCGCTGCCGGAATGGACAGCGCGGCTCAGCGCTGCCGTGGGAGAGTGAAAGGCCGTCATGACCGAACTCGCTGAGGTCGCCGCGTTGCCGCAGGTCGGCAAAAGCTCTGGCAGGATGCGCATCTCACTCGATGCGATGGGGGGCGATTTCGGCCCGACCGTCACAGTGGCCGGCGCGGCGCGCGCGCTCGAACGCCACCCCGATACAGAATACCTGCTTTTCGGTCGCGAGAATGAGATCGAGGCCGAACTTGCCAAATTCCCCGCTTTGAAGGCGCGTGCCCGCGTTATTCACAGCGATGTCGTGGTGGCGATGGATGACAAGCCGAGCCAGGCTTTGCGGCAGGGGCGTTACAAATCTTCGATGTGGATGGCCATTGATGCCGTCAAAAAGGGCGAAGCGGATGTCTGCGTCTCGGCGGGCAATACCGGCGCGCTGATGGTGATGAGCCGCTTCTGCCTCAAGATGATGCCTGGGGTTGATCGTCCTTCCATCGCCTGCATGTGGCCGACCGCGCGCGGGGAGAGCATTGTGCTCGATGTCGGCGCATCCATCGGTGCGGAAGCCGAAAACCTTGTCGATATGGCCATCATGGGCTCAGCCATGGCCCGCATTGTCTTCGATATCGACCGACCCACCGTTGGGCTGCTGAATGTCGGTGTGGAAGAGATCAAGGGCGTCGAGCAGGTCAAAGAAGCAGGCGCAATTTTGCGTGAGGCCAATTTGCCGAACCTTGAATATATCGGCTTTGTTGAAGGTGACGATATCGGCAAAGGTCGCTCGGATGTCGTGGTGACCGAAGGTTTCGCTGGGAATATCGCGCTCAAAACCGCCGAAGGCACTGCCAAGCAGATCGCCGACTACCTCAAGAGCGCGATCCAATCCTCACTTCTGGCAAAAATCGGTTACGTGTTCGCCCAAGGCGCGTTCAACGCGCTGCGCAAGAAGATGGACCCGCGCCGCGTGAATGGCGGCGTCTTTCTCGGGCTCAACGGCGTCGTGGTCAAAAGTCATGGCGGCACGGATGCGCTCGGCTTCGCCAGTGCCATCGATGTCGCTTATGAGATGGTGAAATACGAACTTCTGGGGAAGATCGGCTCGGCGCTGGCCGAACGCGGCGAATGGGTATTGCCCGGCGCCTCTTCCGCCATGGTCGAAAGCCGCGAGGACTCAAAGCCCGCGGCCAGCGAGACAGGACAAGCCTGATGCGTCGATCGCGTATTGCCGGCACGGGGAGCTATCTCCCGGCCCGTATTGTCACGAATGCCGAGCTTGCGGACAGGATGGAGACATCCGACGAATGGATCCGTCAGCGCACGGGCATCGGCCAGCGCCATATCGCGGCTGAAGGCGAAACCACCAGCATGCTCGCTGTGAAGGCCGCCGAGGCTGCCCTCGCGCATGCCGGGCTCCAGCCCTCAGATATTGACCTGATCGTGCTCGCCACGGCGACGCCGGATTACACATTTCCGTCAACCGCGACACAGGTTCAGGCCGCGCTCGGCATCACGCGCGGCGCAGCCTTTGATGTCGCGGCCGTGTGCTCGGGCTTCGTCTTCGCGCTCGCGACGGCGGACAAATTCATCACCTCTGGGGCAAACACGCGCGCTCTCGTGATTGGCGCCGAGACTTTCTCGCGCATTCTCGACTGGAATGATCGCACGACCGCTGTTCTCTTTGGTGATGGCGCAGGGGCCGTGGTGCTCGAAGCTATCGAGGCCAAAGGAGATATGTCCGATACCGGCGTTCTCACCTCGCATCTGCGCTCTGATGGTCGTCACCGTGCGAAGCTCTTTGTTGATGGCGGTCCGTCGACCACCGGCACGGTCGGGCATTTGCGCATGGAGGGCCGCGAGGTCTTCAAGCATGCCGTCGGCATGATCACCGATGTGATCGTTGATGCTTTTGCCGCCACAGGCCTCAGCGCCGAAACGGTGGATTGGTTCGTCCCTCATCAGGCTAACCAGCGCATCATCACGGCGAGCGCTGACAAGCTCGGCATCGCGATGGA
>JBOFZC010000227.1:0-28664 GCA_051654985.1 Rhabdaerophilum sp. | reverse complement strand
AACGCCTTTCGCTCATTGCTATCGCTTTCCCAAGCTTCTCGGACGGGCGCGGCTTCTCGATCGCGAAATCGCTGCGCCATGCGGGCTATCGCGGCACTCTGCGCGCCGTCGGGCCGCTGATCTCGGATCAGTTCGCCTATGCCTTGGCATGCGGCTTTGATGAAGTGGAACTGCCGGAAGCTGTGGCTTCCCGCCAACCCATCGCGCATTGGCTCGCGGCGGCGCGGGCTTTCCGTGCAACCTACCAACGGAACCATCAGGCGCAGGGAACGAGCATTCCCGATCAGCGCCGGGCTGCAAGAGCTGCGTCATGACGCATCCGCTTACCTCCCCCCTCGCGGATCTCAACCCGGTTGAACGCATCCGCCGCCTGCGTTCGGAGATATCCGGCGAGATCGTTTTTACCACGAGCTTCGGCCTCGAGGATCAGGTGCTCACGCATCTCATTGTCGAGAGCGGAGCGGCGATCACCTTTGCGACGCTCGATACGGGCCGTCTGTTCCCCGAGGCATATACGCTATGGCAGCACACCGAAGAGCGCTACGGCCTCAAGATCTTTGGCTACACCCCGCGCCACGATGCGGTGGAAGATTATATCGCCGAACAAGGCATCAACGGATTCTATTCCTCAATCGAAGCGCGCAAGGCCTGCTGTAACATCCGCAAGGTGGAGCCATTGAGTCGGGCCTTGCGCGGCGCTGCCGGCTGGATTTCGGGCCTGCGCGCAGACCAATCAGCAAACCGCGCCGGTGTCGCCCTGATCGAGCACGATCAGAATTTTGGCCTTCTGAAACTCAACCCGCTCATCGACTGGAGCCGCAAGCAGGCCGTAGATTTCGCGCACAAGCACGCCGTCCCGGTCAATCCGCTGCACGAGTGGGGCTTCCTTTCCATTGGCTGCGCGCCGTGCACTCGCGCGATTCAGCCCGGCGAGCCCGAGCGCGCCGGGCGCTGGTGGTGGGAAGAGGAAACCAAAAAAGAATGCGGTCTGCATATCGGGCCCGACGGTCGGATCGTCCGCGAAGGAACCCGGCCATGAAGCCGCTCAACCATCTCGATGCCCTCGAAGCCGAGGCGATTTTCATCCTGCGTGAAGTCGCGGCGACGGCGGAAAAGCCCGTCCTGCTCTATTCCATCGGCAAGGATTCCTCGGTGCTCCTGCACCTCGCGATGAAGGCGTTTCACCCGGGCAAGCCGCCCTTCGCCTTTCTACATGTCGATACCACCTGGAAATTCCGCGAAATGATCGCGTTTCGTGACGTCACCATGCAGCGTCTGGGGCTCGATCTCATCGTGCATATCAACCAGCAGGGCGTGGAAGCGGGCATCAACCCGCTAACCTCGGGTTCGCGCATTCATACCGATGTGATGAAAACCGAAGGCCTGAAACAAGCGCTCGATAAGCATGGTTTCGACATGGCAATCGGCGGCGCGCGGCGCGACGAGGAGAAATCGCGCGCCAAGGAGCGGATCTTCTCGCATCGCTCGCCCGGCCATCGCTGGGATCCGAAACAGCAACGCCCCGAGCCTGGTCAACTGTTCAACACCACGAAAAGGCCCGGTGAGAGTTTCCGCGTCTTCCCGCTCTCGAACTGGCCCGAAAACGACGTCTGGGCCTATATCGCCCGCGAAAACATCCCAGTTGTGCCGCTATATTTTGCCAAACTCCGCCCGGTGATCCAGCGCGACGGCACCTTCATCATGCGGGATGACGAGCGCCTCACGCTGCGCCCTGGTGAACAGGTGGAAACCCGTCTCGTACGCTTCCGCACGCTCGGCTGCTATCCGCTCACCGGCGCGATCGAGAGCGAGGCCGCGGATTTGCCGGCCATTCTCGCCGAAATGGCGGCGTCGCGTCTCTCGGAGCGGCAGGGCCGCCTGATCGACTCCGATGGTGCGGGCTCGATGGAAAAGAAGAAACAGGAAGGATATTTCTGATGAACGCGCCGATCCGCGCGGGCGAATTCGCTGCGCCGCGCATTCCCGCTCTCGCCCCGCAACGCTCGCTTCTGCGCTTCATCACGTGCGGCTCGGTCGATGACGGAAAATCAACGTTGATCGGCCGCATGCTCTATGAGGCCGGTGCGGTTCCCGACGACCAGATCACGGCGCTCGACAGCGATTCCGCGCGCCATTCCACCACAGGCGGACGCGATTACGCGCTGCTCGTCGATGGCCTCGTCGCCGAACGCGAGCAGGGCATCACGATTGATGTCGCCTATCGTTATTTCGGCACGTCGTGCCGCGCCTTTATCGTCGCGGATACACCGGGGCACGAACAATATACCCGCAACATGGCAACCGGGGCTTCAACTGCCGACCTCGCGGTGATCCTGATCGACGCCTCGAAAGGCGTGCTTCCGCAAACCCGCCGCCACGCCTTTATCGCCAGCATGCTCGGCATCAAGCATGTCATCCTCGCCGTGAACAAGATGGATCTCGTGGGCTATGCCGAAAGCCGCTTCCGCGAGATCGAGGCCGATGCGCAATTAGCACTAGCAAGCCTCGGTTTTGTCGATGTCATCGCGATCCCGGTCGCGGCGCGACACGGCGAGAACATTGCAAAGCCGGGTGTTTCGATGCCGTGGTATCGCGGCCTGCCGCTGCTTTCGATGCTGGAGGGCATCGAGATCACGCGCGAGGAAATCGGCCCCTTCCGCTTCCCCGTTCAATGGGTGAGCCGCCCGAACGAGAATTTTCGTGGCTTTGCTGGCCTCGTGGCCTCGGGTCGCGTGCGCGTCGGCGAAACCGTCCGCGCCCTGCCTTCGGGGCAGGAGGCGGCGATCACCCGCATTGCGCTCGGCACACGCGACACTTTGGAAGCGCGCGAGGGCGAGGCGCCGATCCTCGTGCTCGATCGGGAGATCGATATCTCGCGCGGCGATGTGATCGTCGCGTCCAACGATGAAACCCGTGCCATCGCGGAACTCCGGGCACGCCTTCTCTGGATGTCTGGCCAGAGTTTCGATGCCACGCGCCGCTATCGGCTGAAGCTCGCAAGCGCTGAGGTGAATTTGCTCGGCCTCGATCTCGAAGCGCAAATCGACATTCACAGCTTCTCCGAAAGCCCCTCGAAAACGCTCGGCATGAATACCATCGCGCGGGTGGCCTTGCGGCTGGATCGCGCTGTTATCGCCCTGCCGCATGCCGAGAACCGCGCGCTCGGGACGTTCATCCTGATCGACGCTGTTTCTGGTGAAACCGCGGCTCTCGGTGTGGTGGAAACGAGCGAGAAGAAAGTCGCTGAGCCCAGCAAGAACAAACGCGGCTGGCTGGGGTTTCTCCGCAATCCCAGCGGCGAAGGCCATCAACGCAGCGTCTTGAAAGCCTTGACCTGGCGCGCCACGGGCAGTGCGGACACCTTCCTGCTTTCCTGGCTCTTCACGCAAAGCGCCAAAGTCGCCGCCGTGATCAGCATCACCGAAATCGCCACGAAAATCGTGCTCTATTACCTGCATGAACGCGCCTGGGCTCGCAGCGCTTTCGGCCTTTCTCCCAAGGAGGCCACGCGATGAGCGAAGCCTTGAAAATCCGGCTCATCGAGATCGGCTACCGGGTGCTGGTTGTCGGCCTACTCGCGATCTGGGTGATCGCGACGTGAGCCGCAAGCCCGTTGCCATGCCTTCACCGCGCATCGCGCCAATGGCGAGCCTGCCGCTGTTCCACAAGCTCGCCGGGCGCAAGGTTGTCGTGGCCGGTGCGAGCGAGGGTGCGGACTGGAAAGCGGAGCTTCTGGCGGCCGCCGGGGCGGATGTGATGCGAATGCGCGAGGGCTGGAAACCAGATGACCTCATTGGAGTGGCTTTCGCACTGATCGATGCGAAGGACGATGAGGAGGCGCGCATTTTCAGGAGCGCCGCGCGTGCCGCAGGTGCGATCGTCAATGTGATCGACCGCCCGGATTACTGCGATGTCCAGTTTGGCGCTATCGTCAACCGTTCGCCTTTCCTCGTGGCGATTTCCACCGATGGCGCGGCCCCGGTTTTTGGCCAGGCGATCCGCGCAAAAATCGAAACGCTGCTGCCCCCATCGCTGCAGTCCTGGGCCGAGGCCGCACGCGACTGGCGCCCTATGGTTCAGGCCCGCTCCCTCGGCTTTGCGGCCCGGCGGCGCATCTGGGAATGGTTCGCCGAACGGGCCTTGTCTTCGACCGCCCCTCCCATGGATTCAGATCGCGAAGCGATGCTCTCCGTGGTCGATAACAATGCCCACGCTATTGCCAAGGGTCGGGTGATCCTTGTCGGAGCCGGACCGGGCGATCCCGATCTTCTCACGCTCAAGGCCCAGCGCGCGCTGCAATCCGCGCACATCATCCTGCATGATGATCTCGTTCCCGCCGCCATTCTCGAACGCGCGCGGCGCGAGGCGCAGCGGATCTCAGTGGGGAAACGCGGAGCTGGTCCTTCCTGCAAACAGGAAGACATCTCGAAGCTGATGGTTCGCCTCGCCAGCGAGGGGAAAACCGTGATCCGCTTGAAAAGCGGCGATCCCATGATATTCGGTCGCGCCACCGAGGAAATCGCGGCCTGCCGCGCGGCCGGGATTGCGGTGGAAATCGTTCCCGGCGTAACCGCCGCACAGGGCGCTGCGGCTTCGCTTCAGGTCTCGCTCACCGAGCGCAACCTCGCACGGCGCGTGCAGTTTCTCACCGGCCACGGCGCGGATGGGCAATTGCCGGGGGATATCGAATGGCACGCCATCGCCGATGCCTCGGTCACGACCATACTCTACATGCCGCGCCGGACACTCGCGGACTTCGTTGCGAAGGCGCTGGCGGCAGGGCTCGACCCCGCAACGCCGGCGCTCGCGATCCAATCGGTGAGCAGGCCTGAGGAAAGGCGCGTCATCGGCACGATCAGCAGCCTGCCGCATGAGATTTCGTTGCTGAATGATAACGGCCCGGTTCTCGTAATGATCGGGCGGGTGCTGCGCGACATCCCGCAGGATGCGGCACTGCCGCTGATCGCTGGGGCAGCCACTCTTGGGGTCGCAGCCTGATTTTCAGGCCAAGGATTTCTCCGCAGGGATGGCCAGGGCGGTCGTCGATTTGATCCGCTCCATCGCGAAACGCGAGGTGACGTTTTTCAAGGCGAAACGCGTGATCAGGGCTTTGTAGAAGGCATCATAGGCGGCCATGTCTTCAACCACGACGCGCAAGGTGTAATCGACATCCCCCGCCATTCGATAAAGCTCAAGCACTTCCGGCATAGCGGAAACACCCTCGGCGAATTCTTTCAGCCAGGCCGCGGAATGATCCGCTGTTTCCACTGAAACAAACACGGTCAGCCCGAGGCCGACACGCTCGGGCACCACAAGTGCTACGCGTTTCGCGATGATCCCGGCTTGCTGAAGCTTCTGAATCCGCTTCCAGCATGGGGTTTGCGACAACCCGACGCGATCCGACAATTCCGCGAGTGCGATATCGGAATTCTCCTGCAACAGAGCGAGTATCTTGCGATCGAAGTTATCCATGGCGGTTTTGCTCATAAAATACATTTTTATAGAAAAACAATCTATATGATTGATTTTTCATGCCAATATATAGAAAAAATATCTCTTTCTATCAAGTGTCATCGAGGCGCATTTGAAACGTCCGAGCCGGGGCATCGGCCTCAAATATGGTCTGATCAAGAAGCTGGTTCTCCGGTTGGCGCTTCCTGAAACCAGCGAATTTCGAATAACCCTCATCCCGAAGCAGCGGTTTGTTTTTCACGTCAAAAGCTTGTTTTTTAGGGGTTTTTGCGGTTTCTGCCCCTCATTCCGGCTTTTATCAGTGGCCGTCTTGTCCAATCGGGAAACAACATGAGCGCGCTTCATCACGAAACCGTAACCGCGGTTCATCACTGGACCGACACACTGTTTTCGTTCCGCACCACCCGGAATTCCGCGTTCCGTTTCCGCAACGGTCAGTTCGTGATGGTCGGCCTTGAGCAGGACAACAAGCCGCTGCTGCGCGCCTACAGCGTCGCCAGCGCGAATTATGAGGAACAGCTCGAGTTTTTCTCAATCAAAGTGGCTAGTGGTCCACTCACCTCGCGGCTTCAGCATATCGAGCCGGGCCAATCGATCCTCATCGGTCAGAAAGCCACGGGCACTCTGGTGCTCGATCACCTGCTTCCCGGTCGCAGTCTCTATCTCATCGGCACGGGCACGGGCTTGGCGCCTTTCCTGAGCATCATCCGTGACCCCGAGACCTATGAGCGCTACGAGCGCGTCGTGCTGCTGCACGGGGTGCGGCAGGTGGCGGAATTGGCCTATTCTGAACAGATCCAGCGCGAATTCCCCGACCACGAACTCGTCGGCGAGCAGATCCGCAAGCAGCTTCTCTACTATCCCACTGTGACGCGCGAACCGTTCCGCAATCGGGGGCGCATCACGACGCTCACCGAAAGAGGTCAACTCTTTCGCGATCTCCGCCTGCCGGAATGGCAAGCCGAGCAAGATCGCATCATGATCTGTGGTAGCCCGGCTTTGCTGAGCGATATGGTGCAGCAGATCGAGGCGCGTGGCTTTGCCGAGGGCAACAGCGCGCGACCCGGTAGCTATGTGATCGAGCGCGCTTTCGTCGAGAAGTAATGCGCGATCCCACGGGGGCAGTGTCAGATCAAAAGGCGATTTCCCTGAAATCGGCAACTGAGGGCAAGGCACTTTCCGAGACTATTTTGGTTTTTCTGACAGCACCATGTGCCCGACAAGCCGATAGCCGACACCCGGTTCCGTGATAATCAATCGCGGATCGGCAGCATCATCACCAAGTTTGTCGCGAAGATGCCCGACGGCAATGCGAAGGTAATGCGTGTCAGCAGCGTGCGCCGCACCCCATATTGATGTCAGCAATTGTTTATGGCTCACCAACCGTCCAGCATGGCGAGCCAGCAATGCCAGAACTTCGAATTCCTTGCGCGTCAGTTTGATCTCAACCTCCGCCATAGCCACTCTGCGAGAAGCTAGGTTGATGCTGAGTGCGCCGGCAACAATCTCGGCGGACTCATTCGTATCGGTGAAGCGCTTGCGCAAAAGGGCTCTGACACGCGCCAACAATTCCCCGGTGGCAAAGGGCTTGGTGACATAATCGTCGGCCCCCGCATCCAGCGCAGCGATTTTTTCGGCCTCCCCATCGCGCACGGAAAGAACAAGAATAGGCACGCCAGACCATTCGCGGATGGCAGCTATGGCGGCCTTGCCGTCCATATCCGGCAAGCCGAGATCCAGAATGACGAGATCAGGGGATTGGGTCGCCGCAAGCTCAATGCCAGTGCGCGCTCGCTCGGCTTCAAGGGTATCGTGTCCGCCGCTCGTCAGCGCGATTTTCAGGAAACGACGGATCGGCGCTTCGTCTTCAATCAACAAGATGCGCGAAGGCGTGCTCATGCCTCTTCCTCGGATAGCGCGGCGGCAAGTGGTAAAGTCATCACGATGCGCGTGCCAAGCTCGCCTTTGCCCGCTTCTGCCGACACACGACCGCCATGGGCCTCGACAAGCCCTTTGACGATCGCAAGCCCCATTCCTGTACCGGCAGGTGCGCCATCCCCTTTTGTCGCGCGATGAAAGAGGTCGAAGATGGCCTCTCGCTCCGCCTCCGGGATGCCCGACCCTTCGTCCGTTACGGTCACATGCGCGATCGCACCTTCCTGCTTCGCTCCAAGTGTAATGGTCGTGTGGAGCGGTGCATATTTCGCGGCATTTTCGAGCACGTTTGCAAGCGCCTGCCCGATGAGGACGGGATCGACATCCAGCATCGGAAGCTGGCGCGGCAAAGCAACAACGAGGTTGTGTCGAGCGAGCGTGCGTTCGAGATCAGCGCGCACGCGGCCAACGATTTCCCGCAAATCGACAGCCGACCGATTGGGCTTCAGCGCGCCATGGCCGAGTCGCGTCATATCGAGAAGGTTCTGCACGGTGCGGTCGAGCCTGCGGGCTTCGTCCAGCGCGGTCTGGATGAGTTCGCGACGGGCCTTCTCTGGCAGACCCGCATTGCTATCGGCCAGCGCTGATGTCGCGCCAATCACGCTGACCAGCGGCGTGCGCAAATCGTGGCTGACGGCATTGAGCAACGCCGCGCGCAACTTGTCGCTCTCCTGCGTTACATGGGCTGAGGCCAGATCATCCGAAAGACGATTGCGTTCGATGGCAACGGCCACTTGATCCTCGACGGCAAAGAGGAGACGGCGCATTTCTGGATCGTTGGCGCGTGCGGGATCACGAAACTGAACACCAAGAACACCGAATGGCCTGCCCGCCGTAGCCAATGGCACAAACAACCATTCGCTGTTTGGCAGCGTGCCAGTACTGAAACCTGCCGGCTCGCTTTTGTCATAAGCCCAGCGCGCCGCACCTTCCGCGCGCGCATCGAGATCGTCGGCAATCGAGGGATGCCCCTGCACCTGCTGGAGCGCTCCCGACGCATCCGGCGTCATGATGATGGCATGGCAGTTCAAGGCATGCGCCACATGCGCGACCGCCGCCCAAAGCACATCGTCTGCCTTGGTTGCCGAGGCGATTTTGCGCGCAAACGCATAGAGCATCTCGGTTCGCGCTTGTGACGCTCGCATCGCCTCAACCTGCGCCTTCAAGCGGCTGGCAAGGGTGCCCGTGAAGACCGCACCAAGCAGAAAGACACCGAGCGAGACGATATCCGACGGCTTGGAGACCGAAAAAGTATAGTAGGGTTCCGTGTAGAGGAAATTATAGGCAAGAAAGCCAAGCGCTCCTGCCAGGAGTGATGGCCGCAAGCCGTAGCGCGCACCAACAACCATCACACTCAACAGATAGAGCACTGTGATTGCTCCGGCAGGGATCGTGTCCGACCATGCAATCGGCCAAGCCAAAAGCGAAGCGGCCACGACCGTGCCAACTGCCCACGCATAATCATGCCAATTGCGTGTCGGAGAAAGTGACGCCTGCACTTTACGGCGTTCGATCCTGACATGCGGTGTGACAACAGTGACTTCGAAGTCTGTCGCGCTATCTAATAAGCGCTCAGAAACAGGCTCTCGCCAAAGAGCTATCAGCCGCTGCATCACTCCGCCACGCCAACGCGGCCTGCCAACCAGTAGCCTTGTGACGTTGCGCTCTCGGGCAACGCGTAGCAGCTCGCTGGCGGCGTCGGATTCAGCGCGCAGTGTTATCACCTCTGCACCGAGCGACTCAGCGAGCCTCAGAGCGTCTGACGTCGCGGCCCGTGTCTCGGCATCCATCGCTTCATGGCGCGGCGTGATGACTGTCGCAGCGATCCAGGGAATTTTAGCGCGCTCTGCCATACGCTTGCCGGCACGCACCAGCGCTTTGGCGGCCGCTGACTCGTTGATGCAGACCAGAAGCCGTTCATCGGTTGCCCAGACGCCATCAACAGCGTTGGCTTGCTTGTAGGCAATCATATCCGCGTCGACACGGCCCGCGACCGAACGCAGCGCCATTTCGCGCAAGGCTGTCAGCTTGCCTTTGGTGAAGAAGTTTTCGAGCGCGCGCCCGGCCTGCTGCGTGCCGTAGACTTTACCATCCTTGAGCCGGGCGATCAGTTCCTCCGGCGGCAGGTCAATCAATTCGATCTGATCGGCTTGCGCCAGCAGTTCATCCGGAACGGTCTCTTGCACACGCACGCCGGTGATCTGCGCGATAGCGTCATTCAGGCTCTCGATGTGCTGGATGTTGAGCGTCGTGACGACGTCGATGCCCGCATCGAGCACCTCGTTCACATCCTGCCAGCGCTTGGGATGTCGTGATCCGGGCGCATTGGTATGTGCGAACTCGTCGATCAGCGCGAGTTGCGGGCGGCGCTCGATCAAGGCGTCAATGTCGAGTTCATCGAGCGTCTGCCCGCGATAAGCAATGATTTTGCGCGGAAGTTGCTCGATTTCTGCCAAAAGGCCGGCCGTCTCGGCACGACCATGCGTTTCGATCAGCGCAGCAACCACATCGACGCCTGCGCGCTGCCGTACCCGCGCCTCTTCCAGCATGGCGTAGGTTTTGCCCACACCGGGTGACGCTCCAAGGAAGATTTTCAGCTTGCCACGCGCTGTGGATCGCCGGTCCTCGGAGCGGGCGGCGTCGAGAAAACTCTCCGGTTTAGGGCGCTCGGGTTCTGTCAAAGGCATCCCACTTTTTGCGCTTAAGGACGCAAGGCGTCCAGTGCGAGATTGAGCGCGAGAACATTCACGCGCGGCTCGCCAAGGAAGCCGAGTTCTCGCCCTTCGATATGAGCGGCGACAAGGGCGCGAACCTGCGCTTCAGAAAGCCCGCGCGCCGTGGCAACGCGTTTCGTCTGCGCCAAAGCCCCGGCGGGCGAGATGTGTGGATCAAGGCCCGAAGCCGAAGCTGTAACGAGGTCAGCGGGTTGCGGACCATCGCCGAGCACCTTTGCGCGCGCTTCAACAGCCTCCAAAAGGGCTTTCGACGTCGGGCCGAGGTTGGAGCCCGTTGAGTTCGCGGCGTTGTAGGGCGCATCCACCGTCTTCGAGGCATCGGCAGGGTCAGCGCCGGATGTTGCGGAAGGCCGCCCATGAAAATAGCGATCAGTAGAGAAACTTTGCCCGACAAGGGCGGATCCAATGATCTGACCATTGCGCATCACCAGCGAGGCATTGGCTTGCGACGGTAGAAGAGCCTGACCAAGACCGGTCACTGCGAGCGGATAAACAAGCCCGGTCAGGAGGGTGAAAAACGCCAGCAATACGATGGCAGGGCGGAGATGAGACATGGACATGATCCTTTTCAGGCGAGACCAAGCGCATTGACCAGCAGATCAATCGCCTTGATGCCGACAAACGGCACGACGAGGCCGCCGAGGCCGTAGACAAGCAGGTTGCGTGACAGCAGTGCCGAGGCGGAAGCCGGTTTGTAGGCCACGCCCTTCAACGCGATGGGAATGAGCGCCACGATCACCAGCGCGTTGAAAATGATGGCCGACAAGATGGCGCTTTGTGGCGAAGCCAGCCCCATGATGTTGAGCGCGCCGAGGCCCGGATACGCTGCGAGGAACAACGCGGGCAGGATGGCGAAGTACTTTGCAACGTCATTGGCGATGGAGAAGGTTGTGAGCGCCCCGCGCGAGATCAGGAGTTGCTTGCCCACCATCACGATCTCGATCAGCTTGGTCGGGTCACTGTCGAGATCGATCAGGTTTCCGGCTTCTTTCGCGGCGGGTGTGCCCGCATTCATGGCAACGCCGACATCGGCCTGGGCAAGCGCGGGGGCGTCATTCGATCCATCGCCGCACATGGCGACCAGCCGCCCTTCCGCCTGCTCCTTGCGGATCAAAGCCAGCTTGTTCTCCGGCGTCGCCTCAGCCAAGAAATCATCCACCCCAGCCTCAGCGGCAATGGCGGCGGCCGTCAGCGGATTGTCGCCCGTGATCATCACCGTGCGGATGCCCATGCGGCGCAATTCAGCAAAGCGCTCGCGGATGTTCGGCTTCACGATATCCTTGAGGTAGATCACCCCAAGCGCTTGGTCGCCGCGCGCGACGACAAGCGGGGTTCCGCCCGCATTGGCGATTTTCTTCACGGCGGCATCGAGATCAGGCGAGGTGGATTGCCCGAGATGGCGGACCACCGAGTCAGCCGCGCCTTTGCGGATGCGCTCGCCGCTCGGGAGGTCGACACCGGACATGCGGGTCTGCGCCGTGAAGGGCACGAAAGTTCCGAGATTGGCGACGCGTTTAAAGCCGAATTGTTTTTGCGCCAGCTCGACGATGGAGCGCCCCTCAGCCGTATCATCGGCGAGCGACGACAAGAAGGCCGCCTCCGCCAGATCACGCTCCGAAACCCCACCAACCGGCGCGAAAGCCGCTGCCATTCGGTTGCCGAAAGTGATGGTGCCGGTCTTGTCGAGCAACAGAACGTCGATGTCGCCTGCCGCCTCGACTGCGCGGCCGGATTTAGCGATGACATTCGCCTTCACCAGCCGGTCCATGCCCGCAATGCCGATGGCGGAGAGAAGCCCGCCAATTGTTGTCGGAATCAAGGTGACGAATAGTGCTGCGAGATAGATCACGGGCAGCGTCGTGCCGGACCACGAGGCGAAGAATGGCAAGGTGACGACGACGAAGAGAAAGACCAGAGTGAGCGACGCCAACAAAATGTCGAGCGCGATCTCGTTGGGTGTTTTCGCGCGCTTGGCGCCTTCGACCAGCGCAATCATCTTGTCGAGAAAGGTCTCGCCGGGCTTGGCGGTGACGCGAACGACCAGCCAGTCCGAGAGGATTGTCGTGCCGCCGGTGACCGAGGAACGATCCCCGCCTGACTCGCGGATAACTGGCGCGGATTCCCCCGTGATTGCGGCCTCATTGACGGAGGCCGCACCTTCGATCACCTCGCCATCGGTCGGAATGATATCGCCCGCCTGCACGAGGATAACCTCTCCCGGCTCGATCAGCTCGATATCCATCATCTCGTAGAGTTCACGATTGTCAGGATTGAGCAGCACGCGCGCCCGGGCAGAGGTCTTGGTGGCGCGGAAGGCGTCGGCTCGCGCCTTGCCGCGCCCTTCAGCAACGGCTTCGGCAAAATTTGCGAACAGGACTGTGAACCAAAGCCAGATGGCGATCTGGAGCCCCACCCAGAATGTCGGTCCGCCCAGCAAACCTTCGCGAACCACAAGAACGGTTGCGAGAAGCGAGACGACGGCAGTGGCGAAGATGACCGGATTGCGGGCAAGTCCTCTGGGATTTAGCTTCAGGAAGGCTTGACCGATGGCAGGTTTGACAATTTCCGGCGCGAACAGGCCGATCTCTGCGGAAGCGTGCTTGGACATCTGCGAAATCCTTCAGAAGCGCGTGCCGGCGAGCATCGAGACATGCTCGGCGATCGGCCCCAGCGCGAGGACGGGGAGGAAAGTGAGTGCGCCAACGATCAGGATCGTCGCGAGCAGGAGAACCACGAAGACTGGCCCATGCGTCGGGAATGTCCCCGCAGTCGCCGCCGCAGGGGTCTTGGCGGCGAGTGAACCGGCAATCGCGAGGATCGGAAGAATGTAGCCGAAGCGCCCGAGCAGCATGGCGAAGCCCAGCATCACGTTGTGGAATGCCGTATTCGCGGTGAAGCCCGCAAAAGCCGAGCCATTATTGCCCGTTGCCGAGGTATAAGCGTAAATCAGCTCGGAAAGGCCATGCGGCCCTGCATCCTGCACGCTGGTCTGCGCGTGGCCGGTCACGATGGCGATGGCGGCGAAGGCGAGGATGCCGATCGGCATGATCAGCAAGGTGATTGCTGCGAGTTTGATCTCGCGCGCCTCGATCTTCTTGCCAAGATATTCCGGCGTGCGCCCGACCATCAGGCCAGCGAAGAATACGGTGAGGATCACGAAGAGCAGCATGCCCGTCAGCCCAACGCCCGCGCCGCCATAGACGATCTCGCCAAGCTGGATGTTGAGCATCGTCACCAGCCCGCCGAGCGGAGTGAGGCTGTCATGCATGGCGTTGACCGAGCCATTGGAGGCGGCTGTTGTGGTCACCGCCCAGAGCACGGAGTTGACGATGCCGAAGCGGACTTCCTTGCCCTCCATGTTGCCCGCAGCGGGGTCAGCGAAAGCAGCGGTCAGCGGATTGCCCACCCGCTCGGCGGCATAGGTCGCGACGAAGGCCGCTACCAGCAGCACGCCCATCGCAACAAACAGCGCAGTGCCCTGCCGCCTGTCTCCCACCATGCGACCATAGGTAAACACGAGCGCTGCAGGGATCGCAAGAATCGCCAGCATCTGGATCAGATTGGAAATCGCGTTCGGGTTTTCCAGCGGATGGGCGGAGTTGACGTTGAAGAAGCCGCCGCCATTCGTGCCAAGTTGCTTGATCGCGAGTTGGCTCGCGACCGGGCCGACCGAAATCGTCTGTTGCGCGCCCTCAAGCGTCGTAACGCTGACGGCGGCCTGAAGAGTTTGCGGCAGGCCAAGCGCGAGCAGCACGAAGGCAATCACAAGCGAGCCGGGGATCAGGATGTAGAGGACGATCCGCGTCAGATCTGTCCAGAAGTTACCAAGCGATTTCGCCTGCTTCGCCGCAAAGCCACGCGCAACCGCTGCCGCCACGGCCATTCCAGACGCGGCAGACAGGAAGTTCTGCGTTGTGAGGCCAACCATCTGGCTGAAATGCGAGAGCGTCGTCTCGCCGCCATAGGATTGCCAGTTCGTGTTGGTCACGAAGGAGATCGCCGTGTTGAAGGCGAGATGCCATGAAAGGCCGTCAAAACCCTGAGGATTGACGGGGAGCCGATGCTGGAACAGGAGAATCGCAAAAAGCAAAGCGCAGCCAAGCGCATTGAAGGTCAGCAGCGATGCGGCATAGGCACTCCATCGCTGGTCCTGTCGCACGCCCGCCGCTCCGAGAAGCAGCCGCTCGATTGGCGCAAGGAAAGTGACCTCACCCGTAAACACCCGCGCGATGTAAGCGCCAAGCGGAAGAGCGATGGCTAAGAGCAAGAGGGCGTAAAGCCCGGCTTGAAGGAGATCGATCTGCATCACGCGCCCCCTCAGAAGCGCTCGGGCGCAACAAGCGCCGCCAGGAGATAGACGAAAAGACCTGCTGAAACCGCGAGGCCAAGCCATATGTCGAGGGTCATGAAACACCATCCGGATTGAGGATGGGATTGAGCTACGACGATGTGGCGTAAAGGCGCGATGTCGAAAACCGGCGCTGGGCGTAAAGAGAGCGTAAAGTCTCTTCTTTTTCGAGCGTTTTGGCCAAAGGCTAAGGGTCGTTAGAGCGCTTCAAGATCAAAGGGCCGTCGAACCGGCCCGATCTAGGCAAGCAGGCAGAGTTCCCTATCTATGGAGCAAAGCAATGAACAACGGTGCATCGCCAGTCATGGATGACGATCGTTCGCATATTGCCACAATCTCGAAAGAGCGGCTGCGCTTGTTATCGGCCTTGATTTTGATCGCCTTGATCGGTCTGGGCGCGAACTGGGTCTGGAATGCCGGATCGACCCATGCCTTCAGCTGGAATGCTTTCCTGATTGCCCTCGCGATTGGTGTTGCTGCGCAGATGGTCGATGGCGCACTTGGAATGGCCTACGGGCTCACTTCGAATTCCATGTTACTGGCTAGCGGTCTGCCTCCGGCGGCTGCAACGGCAACGGTTCATGTCGCCGAAGCTTTCACGACAGCGGCATCGGGACTCTCGCATTGGCGGTTGGGCAATATCGACAAACGGATCTTCAATCGCCTTGTCATCCCAGGGGTTGTGGGCGGCGTGCTCGGTGCCATTGTCATTACATCGATTGACGGCAACGCCTTGCGTCCGTGGATCGCCGCATACCTCCTGCTGATGGGCCTTTACATCATCTATCGTGCTTTCAAGGCCGTGACGGCTAGCCCAAACCCCAATCGCAAGCTCTACCCACTCGCATTTGTCGGCGGATTTGCGGATTCAATCGGTGGCGGCGGTTGGGGGCCAATTGTGACAACGACGATGGTGGGATCGGGTCACGAACCGCGTACGACAATCGGATCGGTCAATGCCGCCGAGTTTTTCGTCACCCTGGCAAGTGGCTTCTCTTTTGCCCTGCTGATCGGCATCAACCATGTCGAAAGCATACTTGGCCTGATTTTCGGTGGTGTTTTGGCCGCGCCCCTTGCCGCGAGGCTCACTGGCAGACTGGACCGTCGCCTGTTGATGGTCGCTGTCGGAGTTCTGATTTCCGCCTTGAGCGTTTGGACGATCAGTCGCGCACTCGGCCTCTGACAAAGCCAATTCCATGTATCGATATGACGAATTCGACGCACGCTTCGTGCGTGCGCGAGTGGCGCAGAAGCCAGGCTGCAATCCATCGGGCAGGCTCCGGGCGATGCCACTTCTGACCAGATGCGCCTCGCGGCTGATCTTGCGGATCAATTTTCCTTCGGTGAAATCCGCTTTATTACACGGAGATGCAGATACCCTTCCGAAAAAGGCTATACCCCGATGATCGGGTGCTTGCGCTGCCTCCCAACAAAGGGGCCGGTGATCAGCGATCAACCGGCTTGATCAATGCCGGGGCAGGGGCTTTTTGCCGCCATCGGAGCGTTGTCTTGCCAGCAGGCATGCTTCAAGGCGAGCCAAGTCATGGATCGCTCACTGCAGGTGATTTTCGGAAGGCTTAGGGATCGAGCCTTGATCCCCCTTGCGTGTTAGCTTTTCGCCCAACCAGCGGCAAATCACGTAGAACAGGGGCGTGAAAACGAGCCCGAACAACGTCACGCCCAACATGCCGGAGAAGACAGCAATGCCGAGCGATTGACGCATTTCCGCGCCAGCACCTGTTGCGATGACCAGCGGCAGAACGCCGAGGATAAAGGCGAGCGAGGTCATCAAAATGGGGCGCAACCGCGTTTTCGCTGCAGCGATCGCGGCCTCGACCCGCCCCATCCCCTCATCTTCGGACTGCTTGGCGAACTCCACGATCAGAATGGCGTTTTTTGCGGCCAAACCCACGAGCACGACAAGGCCGATATCCACGAGGATGTTGCGATCGAGCCCTGCTATGCGCACACCAATCATCGCCGCAAGAATACACATCGGTACGATCAGAATGACGGAGAGCGGCAAGAGCCAACTCTCGTAAAGGGCGGCCAGCAGCAAATAGACGAACACGACCGCGAGAATGAAGGCAATGATCGCGGTGTTCCCGGCAATCTTCTCCTGCAAAGCGATTTCGGTCCATTCAAAGCCGAACCCGTCGGGCAAGCGTTCGCGGGCGATTTTCTCGACCGCCGCAATGCCTTGCCCGGAGGAATAGCCGCGCCCCAGGGACAATTGAATTTCAGCCGCGGGATAGAGATTGTAGCGCGGCACACGATAGGCCCCGGAGACATCTGAGAAAGTCGCGACAGAACCAATCGGAACCATCTCGCCCGAGGTGTTGCGGGTTTTCAGGTTCTCAACATCCCGCAGGTTCAACCGATAGGGGTTGTCGGCTTGAGCCGTGACACGAAATGTTCGTCCCAAAATATTGAAATCATTGACAAAAGCTGATCCCATATAGACCGAGAGCGTTTCAAACACACGCCCGATCGGTACACCCAGCATTTCTGATTTCGTGCGGTCGATATCGGCGTAGATCTGTGGAGTTCGGGTTCCAAAGAGCGTAAACGCTTGCTGGATTCCCGGCGTTTGCCCCGCTGAGCCAGCCACAATCCACGCTGCACCCTCAAGAGCTGCCAATCCGCGCCCTGAACGGTCCTGCACGTAACCTTTCAGGCCTCCGCCCGTACCGATGCCCGGCACTGCCGGTGGCTCAATCACCAACGCGAAGGCCTCGCCAATGCCAAACATCTGGCCGCGCAGATCATTCAGAATGCCCTGAGTGGTGAGCCCATCCTTCTTGCGCGCCTCGAAATCCTTGAGGGAGACGAAAATCACGCCCGCATTGGGCGCATTGGTGAAGGTCGCACCATCTAGGCCGACGAAGGCCACCGAGTCCTTCACCCCGGGGCGGGATTGCAAAATGTCGGAAGCACGGCGGATGACGGCATCTGTCCGCTCCAGCGATGAACCCGGCGGAAGCTGAAAGGCCGCGATGAAGTAACCGCGATCCAGCTGCGGGATAAGCCCGGTGGGAACCGCGCTGAGCTGCATGTATGTGAGCCCGATCAACCCACCATAAACAAAGAGCATCATCGCGCCGAAGCGGATCACACGTTTTGTCAGCCCGCCATAGGCATTCGAAAGCCAATCAAAGCCGCGATTGAAGACCGAGAAGAACCCTCGGATCGGGGCTGTCAGAAACCCCATCACACCCTTCGGCTTGTGGTGTGGGTCATGCGGCTTCAGAAGCATCGCTGCGAGGGCGGGCGAAAGCGTCAACGAGACAAAAGCAGAAATCGCGGTCGAGGCCGCAATGGTCACTGCGAATTGCTGGTAAAACGAACCCTGAAGACCGGTAATAAAGGTCGTGGGGATGAACACGGCACAGAGCACAAGTGCGATGGCCACCAGCGCGCCGCCCACTTCGTCCATCGTCTTGTGCGCGGCCTCTTTCGGCGAAAACCCTTGGCGCAGGTAGCGCTCGACATTCTCGACCACAACGATCGCATCGTCGACAACAATGCCGATAGCCAGAACAAGGCCGAACAAGGAGAGCGTGTTGAACGAAATGCCGACCAATCCCATGATCACGAAAGTGCCGACCAGCGAGACCGGAATGGCGACGATCGGGATCACAGCGGCACGCCAGCTCTGCAGGAACACGACGACAACAATCACCACCAGCAGGATGGCCTCGAGCAGGGTCTTGATGACCTCATTGACTGATTGCTGAATGAATTCTGTGGGGTTGTAGACCACGGAATAGGCAAGACCGGTCGGGAAATTGCCCGAGAGGCGTTGCATTTCGGCCTTCAACGCATCCGACGTCGCCAGCGCATTCGAGCCGGGACGCTGGAACACGCCGATCGCCACGGCGTTGCGGTTGTTCAGATACGCGTTGAGCGAATAATCCTGCGATCCCAATTCGACGCGCGCAATGTCGCGGATGCGCACCACGCCGCCGCCCTGATCGGAACGCACGATGATGTTGGCGAATTCCTCGGTGTCCGAGAGACGGCCCAGCGTCTGCACGGAGAGTTGGAACGCCCCGGGCGATGTCGCGGGCGGTTGGTTGATGGCACCCGCCGCGACCTGCAAATTCGCAGCGCGCAGGGCCTGAACAACTTCACTCGCGGTGAGGTTGCGAGCCGCGACGCGCGCAGGATCGAGCCAGATGCGCATCGCGTAATCGCGCGCGCCGAACACCACGACATTGCCCACGCCATCCACGCGGGTCAGCACATCCTTCACCTGGAGGCTGGTATAATTCGAGATGTATTGCTGATCGCGCGAGCCGTCGGGCGAGATCATGTGGATGACCATCATGAGGTCTGGCGAGGCTTTTCGAACAGAAACACCAAGGCGGCGCACATCCTCCGGCAAACGCGGCTCAGCGGCGGCCACTCGGTTCTGAACGAGCACTTGGGCCTGATCGACATCCGTGCCGGGTTTGAAGACGACGTTGATCGAGACACGCCCATCACCCGTGGATTGCGAGACGATGTAGAGCATGTCGTCGACGCCGTTCACCTCCTGCTCGATCGGGGTGGCCACTGTGGAGGCAATGACCTCCGCCGATGCACCGGGATAAGCCGCCGTGATGCTGACCGTGGGGGGGGCGATTTCCGGATATTCCGAAATCGGCAAGCCTCGCTGAACGATCGCGCCAGCAATCGTGATGAGCAGCGAGAGAACGGTCGCAAAAATCGGTCGATCAATGAAGAAATGCGAGAAGCGAAACATGGCGCGGATGCCTTTTTGAAGAGGGGACAGACAGCGGGGCTTGGAAGCCTCGCGTCAGTTCACCAGCGCCCTGATCTCGCCGGGTTGCGGCGAAACGGTTACACCCGGCCGCACCATCGGATTGGCAATGCCATTCACCACCACTTTGTCCGCGGGTGTCAGGCCTTCGCGGATCACCCGTAAACCATCGACAATCGGTCCGAGCACCACCACTTTCGGCACGATCTTGTTCTCAGGTCCGACGGTGAGCACGATTTTCCGGGTCTGATCGGAAACGATTACGGAATCTGGCACCAGAAGCCCATCGGCCTCACCCGCGAAAAGCCGCATGCGGCCGAAGGTGCCCGGCGTGAGGAAGTGATCCTTGTTGTCGATCGCCGCACGCCCGCGAATGGTGCCGGTGCGTGGATTGAGTTGGTTGTCGATGAATTGCAGGCTGCCCGTGCGCTTCCAGTCCCGTTCGTCGGCGAGGCGAATTTGCACCGGGTGGGCTTGCTCACGACCCGAAGGGCGTGAGCCTTCCTGGTTCAGGCGCGAATAGCGCAGGTAATCGGCCTCGGAGGCCTCAAAGGTGAAGTCGATCGGATCGAGGGCCACAATCGTGGTCAGAAGTGTCGCGCTGCCTTGCCCGCCCGCGATCAGGTTGCCGGCATCCACACGCCTATCGGAAATGCGGCCAGAAATGGGGGCTGTGACCTTGGTCCATTCCAGATTGAGCTCGGCATTCTTGAGGTTCGCTTCCGCCGCCTGTTGCAGAGCGCGGGCGACAGAGACATTCGATTTGCGTTGGTCGAGATCACGCGCTGTGATCGTCTGGTTGCGGGTCAAGCCTTCGGCGCGATCCAGTTCGCTGTCAGCCAGTTGCACCTGCGCCTTGGTGCGTCCCACTTCGGCGCGCGCGGCTTCAACCGAGAGTTCATAGGGGCGCGGATCGATGGTGAACAAGAGATCACCCTTGTTGATCAGCTGGCCATCGCGAAAATGGATATTCTCAATGAAGCCGGAAACGCGGGCGCGAATTTCCACCTGCGAGCGCGCCTCGAAGCGACCGGTATATTCATCCCATTGGGTGATCCGCTTCTGCAGCGGCTGCGCCACCTGCACTGTAGGCGCGGGCGGCCCACCTTGTGCCTGAAGGGGGAGGAGACCGCAGATCGAAAAAACGAGCATGCAAACAAGCGGAAGGGATCTGCGAACAGGCATCATATCGTCACCGGAAAAATGGAAGATCAGTTTGACAACCCAGCATAGTGGGCATTGCCTTTCTCGCAATGCCTAACGCTGGTGCAGCATCTTTTTTTTCAATCTTGAACGCGTTACCGCCCGCCAGCACTCACGGCCGGGCCGGCCGCTTCGGCAAAATAGGCCGACTGACCCCTTCGATTCCGACAAGACCGAGAATTGTTAGAAATGAGAATTGCGGTCCTTGGTGGGACAGCGTCGGCTCATACCATTCTTGGAATGTGTGAGTGCCGCCGCTGCGTCCGCCGCTTGAAAGACGTGTTGCCGGAATGCCGAGATTCACCGGCGTGTTGGCATCATTGGATCCGCTATAAAATGCGGGCTTTCGCAATCCAAGTTGTTCCAGTGCAGGTGCCGCAGCCTGAAACATCGGGGAATCAAGTGGAACTTTGCCTGCTGGGCGATCGCCAACGAGTTTTTTCTCGACCGTGATACTCGTGGCACCCCAACGCGCATTTTCGTCCACAACCGCCTGATCGATGTGTTTCATCACCTCGGCTTCAAGCGCTTGCAGGGCGCTCGTTTCCTCGGAGCGCATATCGATCTGCATCGCGGCTTCACCCGCGATCGAGTTCGTCGATATCCCGCCGGCGACGGTGCCCACGGTAAATGTGGTTTTTGGCGTCTTGGGCGGCTGGATATCAGACATCTTTGCAATCGCCCGGCCCATAGCGTGGATGGCGCTCGGCAATCCGAATGCGCCATAGCTATGCCCGCCGGGCCCCTTGAACGTGACACGGAAGCGTCGACTTCCAACGTTGATCAGGCCCAGAGAATTGACCCCGAGTCCGGGGGATTCGATGGTAATGAATCCATCGATGTCCTTGTTCTCGCGGAAGAGCGCCTTGACGCCGCGCAGATCACCCAGTTCTTCTTCGCCGACGGTGCCTACAAACCAGATATCACCAACCGTCTTCAATCCGGTGTGATTGAAAGCCCGGATGAGGCTCAGGAGTTCTGCAAGTCCTCGCGTGTCGTCGGCGATGCCTGGCGCAAAAAATCTGCCATCCTTTTCCTTGATCCGGACGTCAGTGCCTTCCGGAAAGACGGTATCAAGATGCGCCGACACAACCAATTTCGGACCACCACCAGACCCGCGCAGCACACCGATTGCGTTGCCTTCTGAATCAAGACGCACATCCTGCAAGCCAAGGTCTTGCAACCGGGCGCGAAAATACTCTGCCCGCACCTGTTCTTTGAACGGCGGAGCGGGGATCTCAGTCATCGTCTTTTGGTCATCGAGTGTCTTGGTTGCGTCCTGCTCGAGGAAGGCCAATCCCTTTTTCACCAACGCATTGGCTCCAATTGCAGAATAGGCTTCCTTTGCCTGCGGGGTGACATCGACCTGATGTGCCGTGAACTGAGCGGATGCCGCGCCAAGATTGATCGCCAGCAGCACCCCGATCAGCGCGGTCTTTGAAGCGGAAATAAGCGTCATGTCGGTGGTCTCCGTTCACAAGCACTTGGAAGGCCAAGCTCCAAACTTTGTGGTGAGGCTATTTCGCTTCGAGTTGTTTCTTCAGGCGCCCGTATTTCTCGACATCGCTGCGCACGACGTCGACGAATGCCGCGCGGGTCGTGCCGACAGCATCCATTCCGGCGGCAAGCAACGCGTCTCGAACCTGCTTCGAACTGATCAGCTTGTCGAGTTCTGCGTTGAGTTTGTCCGCGATCGGGCCAGGCAAGCCTGCCGGCGCGAAAACACCCACCCATTGCGACAAAGCGAGTTCTTTGAATCCGGCCTCTTGAAATGTCGGGACATCAGGCAGGCCTGGGGAACGACTGTCGCCTGATTGCGCGAGCAAAATCAGCTTGCCGGATCGATGGAAAGGAATTGCTGGCGCTGCGCCAAGGGTTGCGAGCTTGATATGGCCGCCGACCAGGTCGTTGATCAGCGGTCCGCCGCCACGGTAGGGCACCTGTTCAAGCTTGATCCCTGCGAGTTGCGCGAACCATTCGGCGACAACCGATTGCGGTGAGCCGAGACCGCTCCCGGTGCCATATTGCAGTCCGGGTTGCTTTTTGGCGAGCGTCACGAGTTCTGCAAGCGTGCTTGCGCCGAGAGAGGGGTGGGCGGCAAGCACAACGGGCTGCTTCGCGATCTGGATGATTGCCGTCAGCTCACGGACAGGATCAATGGCCGGCTTGAAATTATAGAAATTGGTGACCGTTGAATCTGATGAGACAAGCAGCGAGTAGCCGTCAGGCGCGCTGTTGGCCACGTCGGCGATCCCGAGTGTGCCGTTGGCGCCCCCTTTGTTCTCGACATAAGCTGTTTGTCCAATGGCGGCGGATAGTTGCTCCGCGACAATTCTGGCGGCGACATCATTGGACCCGCCGGCCGGGAACGGGACAACAATTCGAATCGTCCGATTGGGATAGCCTTGAGCCTGCGCGGCGCCTGTTGCAGCCAAAGCCGTGAAGATGCCCAAGACCAGCGCAGCAAAGATTGCTGCCCAGGAGAACGGAAGTCGATGCTGGCTTGGCTTGCTCTTCATCTCAAGTCCTCCGATTTGGCAAATGATGTTGAAGAAGGATCCCTCGGGAAATCTCGGTATAGAATGCGTCGCCCGGGTTTCATGAAAACTCCCGGTTTTGGCACTCACTTTGGCTGAAAGTCATCTGGCGCTCCGGGTGGAACCGGAGGATGTGTTTTCAGGCTTTGCAGGAATTCATGCATCATGTGGCGCATCGGTGTGCGCACCCAACCGGCCGGCAGAGAAACATCGGTTTCTTCCTTCGGGTCCTGCAGAAGGTCGAAAATCCAGGGACTTTCAAGTTTTACCGGCCCAGCATTCGGTTCTGGCTCCCAGACAAGATGCATCTTCCAGTTTCGCCATTTCAAGGCGCGCAACTCATCCTTGATGTAGAAAACAAAACCTTCGCGCGCGGATTTCGTGGCTTTGCCCAGAATAAAATCCAGCTGATCCATCCCGTCGATGGGGCGATCGGCAGGAACCTCTGCCCCGATCAGTCGAGCGAGCGTTGGAAAAAGATCCGTTACGTGGAGAATGTCGTTGCTCACGGCGCCGGGTTTGATGTGCCCTGGCCAACGAAACATGAAGGGTACACGCAGCGAGCCTTCCATGGCCGTATGATAGGTGCCGGTCCAGGGCCCGGCGGTGCCGCGCCAAGGGCGGCGAAATTCGGGTCCGTTGTCGCTGCCAAACATCAGCAAGGTGTCATCAGCCAGCTGCAGGCGCTCCAGAGCGTCAACGATCTGCCCCACACGGAAATCCATTTCCGCCACGCTGTCAGCAAAATCACCCGCACCGGTACGACCGGCAAATTCCGGATGTGGGAGGGTGGGAAAATGCAGATGCGTGATTGGAACATAGGCAAAGAACTTGCGGTTGCTGCGCGCACTGCGTTCGATGAAATCGATCGCATGAGCAACAATCTCGCTGTCAATCACACGTCTGGCATCGAGATCGAACACATGGTGGCTTTCGGCTGAAGCGCCACGCTTGCCTGACATCACATAGGGCATCGGGACGACATCCGGGTCAAAGCCTGGTGCCGCAGTGAACATGCTCTCGTTTGAGGTGCGCGGAATTCCGTACCATTCGTCAAACCCGCGCTCATGCGGATATCGTCCTGGGCGGTCTCCCAGATGCCATTTGCCGAAACAGCCAGTCGCATAGCCCGCTTGGCCGAACAGCTGCCCCAGCGTGACTTCCCAGGGGATGAGCCCCTGCGGAAGCCCGGCCGGGATGGATTGCATCGCTCCCGTGCGAATGGGGTGTCGGCCCGTCATGAGGGCGGAACGCGTCGGCACGCAATCGCTCTCGACATTGAAATTGAGCAGGCGAAGCCCCTCAGCGGCCAGCCGGTCGATGCGCGGCGTGAGAGCACCGCGAAAACCTGCATTTCCATAGCACCCTAACTCACCCCATCCCAGGTTATCGGCGAGGATAAGAACGATGTTCGGTGTACTTGCAGGCATAAGCAGCCACTCTCTCCATTGGCCAATATTGTGAGGAACCGCCTGGAGCCTCGTATTCGGCCTTTTGCCGAGAGCTTAACAGGCGAGAACTGTGTCGTATACCGCCGAGAGCTGCTGGGTTGCCCCCAGCTTTCTAAGCGTTCATCGCATGAACAAATCGCTCGGCACGCGCCCTGATGCTGTTGGCGTCGTCCCCCGGCTTGTAGAGCGAAGAGCCGAGGCCTAGGCCGTCCATGCCACCGGCAAGCAAGCTCGCCGCATTGGCCTCGTTGACCCCGCCGACTGCGATCATCCGTGTGCCAATCGGCAGCACGGCCCGCATGGCTTTTGCGCCGGAAAGCCCGATCATCTCCATGGGGAAAAGCTTCAGCGCATGCGCGCCGGCATCCAGAGCCAAGAATGCCTCCGTCGGTGTCAGGATTCCTGGAACCGAGACCAGCCCAACCGCAACGGTCTCTCGAATAACCACCGGATCGGCATGCGGAGACAGCACCAGGCCCGCGCCGATCTGTGCAAGCGTTCGAACCTCATCGGTGTGACGCACGGTTCCTGCTCCGATCACGGCCCGCTCGCCCAGATGTTTCACGAGTCGCTGAATGCTCTCAAAAGGATCGGGCGAGTTGAGGGGCACTTCAATCAGTCGAAAACCAGCGGCAATCAGCGATTCCCCCGCGGCAAGCACCTCGTCCGGGCGTATGCCACGCAGGATCGCGATGAGCGGCGCTTCCAAAAGGGCCCGCTCGAAACGGGTGAGGTGATCAGTCATTTTCATCGCCCAGCAGGCCAAGTCGCCGGAACCCTTCCACCGCTGCATGGTCCGGCCCAACCTCGCAAGCGAGGCCGAGTTCGGCAAAAGCCGATCGGTATCGCGTAACCAATGCCGCTTCCCCGACCAGGCGAGGCGTTCGCCCGGCTTCAGCTGCCGAGGCGATGCCGGATCGAATTTCATGGCCGATCAGCATGCCCGACAGACGCTCAGCGATCTCTTCTGCCGGGAAAAATCCGAGCAGCGCCCCGGCGCGTGCCGTGAAGACGTCATTGAGCAATCCGGCTGGGCGGCCGGCGAAGCCCAGCGCGACGCCCTCACGAAAAGCGGAGGGATGTTCCGCGGTGGCTCCCGGTGGGATAAGCCTTCCGATGATGGAGTGTTGGCGCAGCAGTGCGAACATCTCGCCGGTCAGAAACGTCGAGAACCGCGTGATTGCACCGGCGTTAACGCTCACCCATTTCGAATGCGTGCCGGGCAGCACGATCAGCGCGCTCTCATCGGCCGCAATCGAGCCGAAGACCTGGATTTCCTCGCCGCGCATCACATCCGGCTGAGGCTCGCGATTGCAAACACCCGGTAGAAACTTGAGGCGAGCACCACTGCGCGCCTGTCGCTCGACCGCATTGGTGGAAAGCCCGTGCAAGGTCGCGGGCGGCTCCAGATAGGGCGTTTCAACCCAGCCATTGCGGCTGGTGATCATGCCGGACAGAAAGACTTCCGTCTCCTTATCAATCCAGCTGCCGATCTCCCGTTCGAGCGCATCTTCGAACGCGCCGTCACGGACCGTGAGAATGCCGGCTTCGGCCTGATGCCTCTCGCTGATCGCGCCATCATTGCCGAACCGGTAGGCTCGGAAGTTGCTACTCCCCCAGTCCACAACAACGCGTTTCATCGCTTCAAACCATCCTCCGAAACCGACCCTGTGGTTCGATTTATCCTGACTTGACCCATAGTGGAAATCCGCATTATGGTCCATATCAAGATACATAGGTTCATATTATGGACCAAATGGGGGAAGCATGCGGGAAAACGCGACCATCCGGGGCGTCTGGCCAGTCCTGTGCACACCGTTCACACGGGATGGACGTATTGATCGCGCTGGCATGGCCCGCGTTGCAAGGTTTGCTCGCGATTCCCGTGTCGATGGCGTTGTGTTTCCCGGTTTTGCGAGCGAGGTGGACGAGCTCACACCCGAGGAACGGGTGGAGCTTCTGGAAATCGTTCTGGGGGAAATCGGCGGTGCTCTGCCGGTTCTCGCTGGCGCAAGTGCGCCAAGTCTCGCCGAGGTTATTGCGCGCGTTGCTGAGGTTGAGCGGCTCGGCATCCATGCCGTCATGATCCAGGCACCGAAAGCGATCGGCAGCGATGCTGCGGCGGTGACGACGTTTTATGACGCCATCGCGAGCGCGTGCCCGAAGGCGACAATCATTTTGCAGAATGCGCCCGCGCCGCGCGGCTCCGATCTTTCGCCGGCGGCAGTTCTGGAGGTTGCGCGCGCTGTTCCGGCCATCGGCTATGTGAAAGAGGAGACCATCCCGTCCGGTGGGCCGATTTCCGCAATTCTTACAGGTGCACCGGCGCATCTCGCCGGCGTGATCGGCGGAGGTGGCGCGCGCTTCGTGATCGACGAATTCCTGCGCGGCGCTTGTGGCGCGATGCCGGCGGTGGAGTTCGCCGATATTCACGCTCGGATGTGGCATGCTCTGGAGGGCGGCCGGGAAAGTGAGGCGCGAGAACTTTATGAACGCACCTTGCCGCTGCTCATGATCCAGAGCCATGCCCGCATGCGCCTCACAAAGCGCGTCCTGATGCATCGCGGCATTCTCGAAAACGATGTCGTGCGGGCGAAAATCCCGGCCTTTGACGAACGCGACAGCGCTGAGATTGAGACCTTGCTGCGACGCGTTGCTGACCTCTTCATGGTCGCTCCGATGGCGAGAGCAGCGGAATGACCGATCGCGTCGCCCGCATCGAGCCCTTCGTGCTCACGATCCCGCGGGAAACGCCCTATCTCGGCGTGTTGCGGCCGGGTGAGGAAGCGAACGAGAAAGGCTATTTCGTCCGGCGCGGCAACCGAACGGTGTATCCCAGTTTCGACCGCAATGTGCTGGTGCGGATCACCACAAAGCAGGGCGTTGTTGGCTGGGGCGAAACTTACGGCCTCGTTGCGCCGCGCGCCACGATGGAAATCATCTCTGATCTTTTGGCGGGCTTTGTCATCGGGCGCGACCCGCTCGATGCCGCCGCTATTCATGACAATCTCTATGACCTGATGAGGGTCAGGGGTTATACAGGCGGGTTCTACCTCGACGCGCTGGCAGCCGTTGATATCGCACTCTGGGATATCGCGGCGCAAAGCCTCGGACAGCCGCTTTCCAAACTGCTGGGCAAACGCCGGGACACGATTCCCGCCTATCTCTCCGGCTTGCCCAAACCCAGCCGCGCCGCACGTGCGGATCTCGCGGCGGAATGGCAGACGAAAGGCTTCAACCGTTTCAAATTTGCTTCGCCGGTCGCCGATGATGGTGTCGTTGCGGAGATCAGCACCTTGCGTGAGCGGCTCGGTCCTGAAGCGAAAATCGCCTGTGACATGCATTGGGCGCAAAAAGCGGCGGAAGCCAAGACGATGATCCGCGCCATGGAACCGCACGGATTGTGGTTCGCCGAGGCACCTGTGGCACCTGAAGACGTTGATGGCCTCGCTGATGTCGCATCGGGTGTTTCAACGCCGATCGCCGCTGGCGAGGAGTGGCGGACAGCCTTTGAGGCTTCAGCACGCCTTTCAAAACGGGCCTGCGCGATCTTGCAGCCTGAAATGGGGCACAAGGGCATCACGGAATTCATGCGCATCGCGACGTTGGCGCAAGTTCATCACGTCGAGATCATCCCGCATGCCACCATCGGCATCGGGATTTTTCTTGCCGCGAGTCTGCACGCCAGTGCCGCCGCAGCGAATGTGACGTGCCACGAATTCCAGCATTCCATCGTCGAACCCAATCGCTGTTTTCTCGAGGGGGAAATCCGCTGCGAGGCGGGCGCTTATTCCGTGCCGGAAGGCACAGGACTGGGTGTTCGACCCTCGGCAGAAGCTTTGAAGCGACTTGAAGTCTGAATGGCCAAAAGGCCTGCGAATAACGGGAGGAAACCATGAAAGCATCCACACGATCGATCCTGCTCGGGGGCTTGGCGGCCTTGGCCCTGTCCTCAGCCGCTCTGCCGGCGCTCGCTCAGCAGAAAACACTGAAATTCGTATCCTGGCAGAAAGATGAGCGCGGCGTCGGCGACTGGTGGGCCTCGATCATCAAGGAATTCGAGACCAAGAATCCTGGTGTCAAAGTGGAATGGACCAAAGTCGAGCGTGGCGCCTATGCGGACACGATGACGACGCTTTTCGCGGGCGGAAAGCCGCCGGAAATCGTGCATCTCGCCTCATTCGAGTTCCAGAAATTTGCCGATCAGGGCTGGCTTGA
>JBOFZC010000226.1:0-5355 GCA_051654985.1 Rhabdaerophilum sp. | reverse complement strand
CGAAATGGCCATTGTCGCACTGATCGTCTTCGAGATTTTTATCACTTTCTACCAGATGTTCACCGGCAAAGGGCACTAAAGCCCGCCCTCACTCCGCCGCGATTTTTGCCGTGGCATTGGCGATGAGGAAGCGATCGGCTTCCAGCGCCGCCATGCACCCGAGCCCGGCGGCGGTGACGGCTTGGCGATAGACATCGTCGGCCACGTCACCTGCGGCGAATACGCCGGGAATATTGGTCTGCGTCGTGCCCGGCACCACCTTGAGATAGCCGTTGTCGCGCGTCTCGACCTGCCCTTTGAAGAGGCCCGAGGCCGGCTCATGGCCGATCGCAACGAACACGCCATGCGTCGGCACATCAATCAGCACCCCGGTGCGGGTGTTTTTCAGCCGCACATGGGTGACGCCAAGCGGTTCCTTCGTGCCGCAAATCTCGTCGATGGCGCTGTCCCAGAGAACCGTGATGTTCTCTTTGGCAAAGAGGCGCTCCTGCAGAATGCGCTCAGCCTTGAAGCTGTCGCGCCGATGCACAACCGTGACTTTCTTCGCGAGATTGGAGAGATACAGCGCCTCCTCGACCGCCGAATTGCCACCGCCAACCACCACCACATCCTTGCCGCGATAGAAGAAGCCATCACAGGTCGCGCACGCCGAAACGCCGAAGCCCTTGAAGGTTTCCTCCGAGGGAATGCCGAGCCATTTCGCCTTGGCGCCGGTGGCGATGATCAACGTGTCGCACGAGTAATGTGAGCCGGAATCACCCGTAAGGCGGAAGGGCCGGCGCGAGAGATCCACCGCGACGATATGGTCAGAGACCATCTCAGTGCCGACATGCTCGGCCTGCGCCTTCATCTGTTCCATCAGCCAGGGGCCCTGAATGGCCTCGGCAAAACCGGGATAATTCTCGACATCGGTTGTGATCATCAGCTGCCCGCCGGGTTCGAAACCGGAAATGAGCATTGGCTTCATCATGGCGCGCGCGGCATAGATCGCGGCGGTGTAGCCAGCGGGGCCGGAGCCGATGATGATGACCTTGGCGTGCTTGGCGCTCATGGCGAAACCTTCTTTTGCAAATGCTGCGCGTAACCCTGCGCCAGCCTGATGGCGATCGCGGGCGTTGCGTCAATCGGATCATAGGTAAAGTCTTCGAGGCGGCCTTGAAAGGGCCGGACCGCTCCCTGGTGTTCAAGTCCACGCAAAAATTGGTCAATCTTGTGCGAGCCGCCCGTGGGACGAAACACCAGAACCGGCCGGCCGCTCGCTGCTGCCTCGCCGACCATATTGGTGGAATCCGCAGTGACCACAAAGGCATCGCAGCGCGCGAGAATGGTTGGGTAGGGGTTTTCACCCGTGCCAGCCCAGAAATACCCGCCGGTTTCCTCGACCAAGGCTTTCACCGCAACGGCGAGGCTCTCGGGCGTGCGTCGCGAGGGGGTGATGACCAATAGAACGCCGCTTTTCGCGCTGGCGCGCAGCCCTTCCAGCAGCCGCACTTCATCCTCGGGTGTGAAGCGGAAATCCTTGGAGTTTCCGCCGAGGATCACGCCAAGCTTGCGACGCTGGTCCTCTGACCAGGGAGCGGAGCCGGCACGCGCCCCGGCCAGTTTCGCGGGCGAAAATCGATGCGGGGCGGTGAGCGTCGTCATGACATTCGGCCCTCTCATCCGATCATGTTCCGGGACCCATATGAAATCCGCCGTACCGGTGCCCGAGCGCGGATCTTTGAGAAAAACAGTAAAAACGCGTCCGCCGCTCGCGGACTTGAGATGTCGCAGATAGGGCGCGGCGCGGCGCCCCGAGGCGATGGCAATATCGGGGAAAGGTGGCGCCAGCGGGCCTCCCGGTTGGCTTGGAGCCTCGCGCGGGTCAATCGGACCCCACGGCATGAAGGTTGCGAAAATCGCGCGAGGGCGCACCACGCGGCTCTCGATCGCGAGCCCTAACCTCTCGGCAATTCCAAGGCATTGGGCGAGATCACCCATCTTCCCGTCGGTGATCAGCCAGCAGCGGGCACCGGCCATCGCGGCACGTGCTGCGGCAAGCGTTTCGATTTCGGGGGATGAGGCAGTCAATCCGGTCTCTTTCAGCTTCCAACGCTGTTGTTTCGCGCGGATCAGGCGGTTATCGTCTGTCACATTCCGCTTGTCTACAGAGCCCAACATGCCGCGCAGTATTGAACTCGACAGCCTCGACTGGAAAATACTGGCCGAGCTTCAGGCGGATGGTTCCCTCACCAATGTCGAACTCGCGCGCCGCGTTGGCCTCACGCCCCCGCCCTGCCTGCGCCGGGTTCGCACCTTGCGCGATGCGGGTCTCATCCAGGGCTTTCGCGCTGTTCTGGATACAAAGGCGTTGGGCTATTCGGTGATTTGCTTCGCCTTCGTGCAACTGGCCAGCCAGTCCGGCCCGGATCTCGCGGCTTTCGCGAAGCGTGTGGCTTCGCTTCAGCAAGTGCGCGAATGCTGGACAATGTCTGGTGACATCGACTTCGTGATGAAATGCGTCACTAGCGATCTCTCGGCCTTCCAGAACTTCGTCGGGGAACTCACGGCCGTTCCGAATGTGCGCAATGTGCGAACCGCTTTGACGCTGACGAAGGTCAAGGACGAAGGGCTCGTCCCGTTCTGAGTGTCTTCACCGCTGTGCGTAACGCACCGCCCATTGGGCCATTGCCGCCATCAAGGCTTCCACGCGTCGCGCTTCGTTATAGGGGCTGAAACCGGAGCCGCCGCTATCAGCCGGTGAGGCCACGAGCATTGTGCGCTCGTAGAGCACCCGTCCGCGCGCATCTTGCACCTGCATCGCACCGCCGATGGAATCCGGCATGCTCATGCCGAAGCGCGAGCGCCCGAAGGGCATGCCGCCGTCATGCGAGAGATAGACCTCATTGACGACGACCATCAGCCGTGAACCAGCGGGATACCCATCAATGCCTGTTTCGCGCAATTCG
Organism: Rhabdaerophilum sp.; assembly: GCA_051654985.1. GTDB lineage: Bacteria > Pseudomonadota > Alphaproteobacteria > Rhizobiales > Beijerinckiaceae > Rhabdaerophilum. The sequence continues at coordinate 2,407 of JBOFZC010000226.1, read as the reverse complement.
CGCTGCAAATGCACCGGAAGCCGCTGGCGGATATGCCCCGCGAGCGCGTTCACGCCTTGAATCTGCACCGAAACGCCCACGCGGCTAAGCGGTTGCGCGACGGCCATCTTCGCGGCCATCGCCATAAGCACGGCCGCGAGTGCCGTGAATACCACCCGACGGATCAGGCTATATTTGGGTTTTCGCATCCGCTTTTCCCGCCAACCGGTATCCACTTGGCGGGCGGATGCGCTAGCGGAATGCGACTTCCACGACCTCATAGCTCTTCCCTCCGCCCGGCGTGTTGACCTCGACCGAATCGCCGATGGTCTTGCCGATGAGCGCCCGAGCAATAGGCGATGAGATTGAAACGCGGCCTGAACGGACATCGGCTTCGAGGTCACCCACAATCTGGTAGGTTTTCTCTTCCTCGGTGTCCTCGTCGACGAGCTTCACCGTCGCGCCGAATTTCACATGCTTCCCAGTGAGTTTCGTCACATCGATGATTTCAGCCCGGCTGATCATGCTTTCAAGCTCTGTGATGCGTCCCTCATTGTGGGATTGCGCCTCTTTCGCGCTCGAATATTCAGCGTTTTCCGAAAGGTCGCCATGCGCGCGCGCTTCCTGAATCGCCAGAATAATGCGCGGGCGCTCCTCCGATTGGCGGCGCCTCAGCTCTTCTTCCAGGGCCTTGAAGCCCATCCCGGTCATTGGAATCCGTTCCATCGGATTACACCTCGACAAAAAAGAAACACCGCCCCCGCTTTTGAAAAACGGGAACCGGTTCAAACTGTTCGATCAGCCGGCAGCTGCCGACCCCTAGCCCTTCAGGCGAAATAATCCTGAAGCGCCCGCACTTCGAGGTCGCCGGCGAGATAGGCACGAATCCCCTCGGCAGCAGCCATCGATCCCGCCAAGGTGGTATAATAAGGCACCTTCTGCAAGAGGGCGGCTCTGCGAAGCGAGCGGCTGTCCTGCATCGCCTGAGCGCCTTCGGTGGTGTTGAACACCAGCTGGATCGAGCCGTTCTTGATCTCGTCAACGATATGTGGCCGGCCCTCGAGCACCTTGTTGATGCGTTCGCATTGGATGCCGTGACCAGCGAGATATTTCTGCGTGCCCGTGGTGCCGATCAGCTTGAAGCCAAGCTCGGACAGCATTTTCACCGAGGGCAGAATGCGATCCTTGTCGGCGTCGCGCACCGAAACGAACACACGACCACCGGTGGGCACTTTTGTGCCCGAGCCAAGCTGGCTCTTCGCGAAGGCGACGCCGAAGCCGCGATCAAGCCCGATCACTTCGCCGGTCGAGCGCATTTCTGGCCCAAGAACCGTATCCACCCCCGGGAAGCGCGCGAACGGGAACACCGCCTCCTTCACGCCAACATGGTTCAGCTTGGGCTGGCCGTTTGCGAAGGCTTCGCGCAGGGCCACGAGGATCGGTTCTTTCGAGGTCGCGAGCTTCTCGCCTGCCATCACGAGGGAGGCGGCTTTCGCGATCTGGTGGCCGATCACCTTCGCGACGAATGGCACGGTGCGCGAGGCGCGCGGGTTCACTTCCAGAACGTAGATCATGCCATCCTTGATGGCATATTGCACGTTCATCAGGCCGCCCACGTCGAGTGCCAGGGCCATTGCGCGCGACTGGCGCTCGAGTTCCGCGATCATTTCAGGCGAGAGCGAGCGCGGGGGGAGTGAGCAGGCACTGTCGCCCGAATGGATGCCAGCCTCTTCGATGTGCTCCATGATGCCGCAGATATAGACATCCTTGCCATCCGAGAGGCAGTCGACATCCACCTCGATCGCATCCGAGAGATAGCGATCGAAAAGCAACGGGTTCTTGCCCAGCAGCGTGTTGATCTGCCCCGTCTTGTCGTTGGGATATTTCGCCTTGATCTCCGAGGGGATCAGCGAGGGCAGGGTGCCGAGCAGGTAGTCGTCAAACGTCTCCTGTTCGCGGATGATCGCCATGGCGCGTCCGCCGAGCACGTACGAGGGGCGCACCACAAACGGGAAGCCGAGATCCGCTGCAATCAGCCGCGACTGCTCGACCGAATAGGCGATGCCGTTTTTCGGTTGCTTCAGCTGCAATTTGTCGAGCAAGCGCTTGAAGCGGTCGCGATCCTCCGCGAGGTCAATCGCTTCCGGAGAGGTGCCAAGGATCGGAACCTGCGCTTCCTCAAGCGCGCGCGCGAGTTTAAGTGGGGTCTGCCCGCCGAATTGCACGATCGCACCGAGCAATGTGCCGTTCGTGCGCTCCTTATCCATGATTTCGAGCACGTCTTCAGCGGTGAGCGGCTCGAAATAGAGCCGGTTCGCGGTGTCGTAATCGGTGGAGACGGTTTCCGGGTTGCAGTTGATCATGATCGTCTCGAACCCGGCGTCACGCAGGGCAAACGAGGCATGGCAGCAGCAATAATCGAACTCGA
>JBOFZC010000225.1:0-11287 GCA_051654985.1 Rhabdaerophilum sp. | reverse complement strand
CGCGTGATGATCTGGCGTGAAGCCATCGGGTTGGTTCGGCCATAGAGTGCCACGCGTTCGCCCGCATGCACGAGAATATCCGCCAAAGCGAGGCCGATCACCAGCGCGCGGTCGCGCTTGGGCTTCGAAGCGAGCGTCGAGACAAAATGCATCGAGGGTGAGAGATCGAACCAGATGGAATAGGAAGATGCGCTCTCCCATTCCCGCTCGCGCACATAGAGCCGATCATCGCGCGCCGAGCGCCGCCAATCGATGCGATGCGCAGGTTCGCCGGTGATGAAGGGGCGAAATTCCCAGAATTCCTCGCCCGGCCCAGGTCTTCGGCGCCCGTGGATCCCCATCGCGAGTTGCGCTGCGACCTGCCGCGCTTCTACAGAGAGGTGCTCGAGCACGCCCGAAAGCTCCGCCGCCTCGCGCTGAAGCGACGCCGGCAGGCGTTGCGCATAGGGGGCGAGGGCGCGGGCGGGTTCGACCATCAGCGATACTTCGCCGTCAGCCCAGCAATGATGTTCGAAAGCGTCTCGCCTTCGGCACGCGCTGCAAAGCTGAGGGCCATGCGGTGTTTGAGTACGGGTTCGGCGAGCGCGATCACATCGTCGAGCGAGGGCGAGAGTCGGCCATCGATCAGCGCCTTCGCGCGGGCCGCGAGCATCAAGGCCTGCGAGGCGCGCGGACCGGGCCCCCAGATCAGCTTTTCACCCAGCGGCGTTCCGGCCTCGGGGCGTGCCGAGCGCACGAGATCGAGGATCGCGTCGACAATCTGCTCACCCACCGGCAAGCGCCGCACAAGGCGCTGTGCCGCGACCAGCCCTTCGGCGGTCAGAACGGCCTGTGGCTCGACATGCTCGGCACCCGTCGTTTCGATCAGCATACGCCGCTCGGCGACGCGGTCGGGGTAATCGACATCAATCTGCAGCAGGAAGCGGTCAAGCTGCGCCTCGGGAAGGGGGTAGGTGCCTTCCTGCTCAATCGGGTTTTGTGTCGCGAGCACGTGGAAGGGCTTTGGCAGATCATGCCGAGCCCCGGCAACCGTTACAAAACCCTCCTGCATCGCCTGCAACAACGCGGATTGAGTGCGCGGCGAAGCGCGGTTGATTTCGTCGGCCATCAGAAGTTCGGCGAAAACAGGCCCTTGGATGAAGCGGAAGGCGCGTTTGCCTTGCGTCGTTTCTTCAAGAATTTCCGAGCCCAGAATGTCGGAAGGCATGAGATCAGGTGTGAACTGCACGCGCCGGGCATCGAGCCCAAGAACCCGTCCGAGGGTTTCGACGAGCTTTGTCTTGGCGAGGCCCGGAACGCCAACGAGGAGCGCGTGGCCGCCGGCGAGAAGTGTGATGAGTGTTTCTTCGACCACCGTTTCCTGGCCGAAGATCACCTTGCCGATCTCGGCACGCGCCTTCTGCAGGGTTTGGCCCGCATCCTCGGCGAGCCGCACGAAGGAGGCGGCGAAATCCCGCGGTTCATTGGCCTGCATTCCGCTCTCCTTCAGTTTTTTTATTCTTACAATCTGGAACGCCCTGCGACGCACGGCAATGCGACATCGGCGACTTTGGTGGTCCATCCCCAGTCACATTTGCGCGACGTGGTGATGTTTCTTTATGCCAATCGAGGCTGAGAACATGGCAAGCCTGTGGCGGGGCTTTGCGTTTTCGTCTTGCACGCTTACATCACTGGCATGAGCCAGCCTCATTTGCCGCAACACTTTCTTGAGATCGCCAAGGCGCATCAGGGTCGCGCCTTGCCGCCGGTCGAACGCTGGAACCCGGAATATTGCGGTGACATCGACATGCGAATCACTGCCGATGGCCGCTGGTTTTACCAGGGCACGCCCATCAACCGCGCACCGCTCGTGAAGCTTTTCGCCTCGATCCTGCGCAAAGACCCCGAACGTTATGTGCTGGTGACGCCGGTCGAGCGTGTGGGGATTGAGGTCGAGGACGCGCCTTTTCTGGCGGTTGAGGTCGAAGAGACGGAAACAGAAGCCGTCCCGGCTCTCGCCTTCCGCACCAATCTTGACGAGATCGTGGTGGCTGGCCCGGATCACCCGATTCGTATCGAACTTGCTCCGGATGGCGGTTTCAAACCCTATATCCATATCCGCGCTGACCTTTGGGCGCGAGCCACGCGCGCCGTGGCGTTCCAACTTGCGGACAGGCTGGACGAAGAGGCTGGGCGGCTTGTGCTGCGTTCGGGCGGAGTGAGCTTCCCGGTACCGGAGGCGGTGCATGGCTGATGCGATGCCGCTGACGCACGATTGGCCTCTGCAGCCGCCTGATCTGCGCGAAGCTGATGCCTTTCGCTTGCGTGCGCGCCGTACCTTGTTCGAGGAGCCGCTTGATCCGGTTCTCGATCCAGAGCGCTTCGGGTGTCATGTCATTGCGAATATCCCCCCTGAACCAGATTTCTGGGAGCGAGCGAAACCCGCCGCTGTCTTGGTGCCGGTCGTGCAGAGGGCGGAGGGACTGTCGCTGGTGCTCACCGAGCGTTCGGCCGTGCTTTCGACGCATGCCGGGCAGGTGGCTTTCCCCGGTGGGCGGATTGAGCCGGGCGAAGCGCCGCGTGCGGCTGCCTTGCGCGAGGCACAAGAGGAGATCGGCCTTGATCCCGCAGCCGTTGAACCGATCGGGTTCTTGCCGCCCTATTTCTCGGGAACTGGATTTCGCGTGCAGCCGCTTGTTGGGCTTGTCTCTCCCGAGGCACGCTTTTCGCCCCATCCCGGCGAGGTTGCGCGAATTTTTGAGGTGCCGCTGGCGCTGGTGCTTGACCCCGCAAGCTATCGCAAGGGCGAGATTTTCTGGCGCGGGCGTGAGCGCAGCTTCTATATCCTCGATTATGCCGAGGCCTATATCTGGGGCGTCACGGCGGGAATTATGCGCAATTTTGCGGAACGTTTCTGAGGTTCAAACAGCATGGCCAGAGTGATTTTTGAACTCGCAGGCTTCTTCTTTCTGCCCTTTTTGGCCTATGCCGCCTTTGTCATCTGGATGGGCAAGCACCCGCGCGAAGCGAAGAAAATCTTCGAGAAGAAAGCGTTTCTGATTCAAACCATCATTGGCCTCGCTTTGATGGCTGGTGTTTTGCTGTTTCTCGGCATTTCCGATCAGGCCCAGGTCGGCGCCTACCGGCCCGCCGTGTTCAAGGACGGCAAGCTCGTCCCAGGATCGATCCAGTGAGCGAGGAGGCGAATTCGCAACTGGCCGCTCTGCTCGCCGAGCCGGGTGCCTCAGCCCTGCTTGTTGCCATCGACAAGGCGGGCGAACAGGCGCGCATTGTCGGTGGCGCGGTGCGCAACGCGCTGATGAAGATCGATATCTCGGATATCGACATCACCACCACGGCTTTGCCGCGTCGCGTGATGCAAATCGCCGAGGCGCAGGGCTGGAAGGCCGTTCCCACCGGCATCGAGCATGGCACAATCACTGTGGTGATTGCGGGGCGGCCCTATGAGGTGACGACCCTGCGCGAGGATATCTCGACCGATGGTCGGCATGCAGAGGTGCGGTTCGGGCAAGATTTTCGAGCTGATGCCGCGCGGCGCGATTTCACGATCAACGCGATGTCGGTGGGGCGCGATGGCGTGCTGCATGACGAATTCGGCGGCCTCACCGATCTCGCCGCGCGTCGCGTGCGCTTTATCGGAGACCCTGATCAGCGCCTCATCGAGGATTACCTGCGCGGCCTGCGTTTTCTACGCTTCAGCGCAACCTATGCCGAGGGATCGCTCGATGCGTCCGGCCTCGCGGCGGTGATGCGCCATCGCGAGGGCTTTGCGAGATTATCGCGTGAGCGCATCCGGGGCGAGATGTTCAAACTGGTGATGGCGCCGCACGCACTCGATGTGGTGCGCGAGGCCGAGGCGCACGGGTTAATCAGCATGATTGTGGGATTAAGGCCTGATCTCGCGCGCTTCGAGCGCGCTCTCGGCCACGAAGCAGGCGAACAAACGTCACCGATGCTCAAAATTTTTGCGCTGTTCGGCGCTTCCGAGGCTGCAATTGATGCTTTGCGCGCTTCACTCAAACTGACTAACCGCGAACACGGCTTGGTCTCTGCATTGTCGCAAGGCTTGGCGATGCACGAGGCCGGCGCCGATCCGCGCCTGATTGCCTATCGGTGCCCGGAGGCAGCGCCGCATCTACCACTTTTTGTCGAAAAGCCGATTGCCGCTTTGCCTTCGCCGCCGGTTTTCACTCTCAAAGGCGAGGATATCGTCAAGACAGGCATTCGCCCCGGTCCAGAGGTCGGACGGCTGATGAGCGCCATCGAAGACGACTGGATTGCAGCAGGTCTTCCTGCAGGACGTGCGGCGCAGGAGGCGATCCTGCGCCGGATTGTGCGACCCTAAAGGGCTGATCAGGCGGCCTTGTCCTGATCTTCGTCGTCCTGCTCGTCTTCGTCCTCGGACTGATCCTCGTCCTCTTCGTCTTCTTCCGAGTTCTTGTTGTCGTCTTCTTCTTCGAACTCGACCGCTTCGAGCAGAATCGCCGGCAGTTTTTCGCGGCGGAAAGTCTCGCTTTCCTCGCCGTACCACACGCACTCGACCTCATCGCCGACCGCGAGAACGGTCATGGCCGGACCACCGGATTTCACCTGAACGACATCGCCGATTTTGAACATGCGCCTCTCCTTTGTTGGCGCGACTCAACTAACGCCAACCTGTGACGACCATAAAACGACGCCGGCGAAGCGCCCGTTAGACGTCGTCAGCTCAATCTTTTTTCTTGATCGCGTTTTCTTCCCGCGAACCGGCATCCAACCTCGCCTTCGCGAGGGCACGCTTCGCTTGAAAACGCTCTATGGCCAGCGCACGCGTGGTGGCATCGAGGAGAGGATCGATTCGATATTTCCGCCTGTTTTCAGCCCGAACAGCGTTCCACGATCATAAAGCAGGTTGAACTCGACATAGCGTCCCCGCTGCACCTCCTGCTGGTGACGCTGTTCTTCAGTCCATGAGAGGCCAAGATTGCGCTTCAGAATGGTTGAATAGGCCGCAAGAAAAGCTTCTCCCACGCCCTGCGTGAAGCCGAAATCGGCCTCCCAATCGCCATCGCGATAATCGTAGAAAATCCCGCCAATGCCGCGTGGCTCATCGCGATGCTTGAGGTGGAAGTACTCGTCGCACCACGCTTTGTAGCGCGGATAATCAACGCCATGCGCCAAGCAGACCTGCTCCATCGCCGCGTGAAAGGCGATGGCATCGGCATCCGTCTGCTGGCGTCGTTCCGGCAGCAGGGGCGTGAGATCCGCTCCGCCACCAAACCAGGCTTTGGAGGTGACAACAAAGCGTGTGTTCATATGCACTGTTGGCGCATTCGGGTTCCAAGGATGTGCGATCAGCGAGATGCCACAAGCCGAAAAGCGCGGATCGTTCTCGGCACCCGGAATCTGGCTCGCGAATTCGGGTGCAAACGCGCCATGCACATGGCTGACATGCACGCCGCACTTTTCGAACACCCTGCCACGCAGCATACCCATCGTGCCGCCACCACCGGGAGAGCCGTTATGATTCTGGCGCTGCCACGGCTTGAACTCGGCGAAGCCTGTGCCGCAGGTTTCCGCGAAAAACGGCCCCTGTGCCTGCGCTTCGATGGCCTCGAACTCAGCCATGATGCGCTTTTGGAGTGTTGAAAACCAAACAGCGGCGCGTGTGATGCGGTCTTGAATTTCAGGTTGATCGAGCAGGGCAGTCATGCGCATTCCATCGACGTTGTTAATCCGCACCTGCGGCCAAGGCGGTAAAGAGGTCAAGCTGGCGCATGGCCTCGCTGGCGAGGATCGCCCCGGCCATGGCTACATTGAGAGAGCGCAACCCCTCCTTGATCGGGATCAAAACGCGTGCATCGGCTGCTTCATGCACGTGATCGGGCACGCCTGCACTCTCGCGCCCCAGCAGGATGATATCCCCGGCCTCAAACAAAAACCGGTGATGAGCCACGGCTCCCTTCGTTGTCGCGAGCACGAGACGATAGCCCCGTTCACGCCGCCACGTCTCGAAATGTGGGAAGGAGAGATGCCGCTTCAACCGCAGATGCGCGAGGTAATCGAGCCCCGCACGCTTCAAGTTGCGGTCGCTCGCGTCAAAGCCAGCGGGTTCGATCAGGTCGACGCCGAGATGAAAGCAGGCGGCAAGGCGCATGAGTGTACCGGCATTCTGCGGAATATCGGGCTCAAATAGCGCGATCCGCGGCCCTCGGGGCTTGCCAACAGTGCCTTGGCCGCTTTGACTTATGTTTTCAACCATGGTCGGGGTCTTGAGCATGCTCTTGGGGTATGGACAAGTGGCTTTCAGAGTGCCATTGAGCCATCAACTTTTGAACCGTTTCTGCCATGATGCGGTCGCATTCCGACTCAGTCAGGCGATGGCTGGTTCTGGCGACCTTGCGTCGCATAGCCATCAGGTCCGCCGAGGAGTTTATCCTCGCTGTGCCATTCGGCGGAACGGTTTTGTTTTTTTCGGTAGCCCGCTGGGATTTCCGGGTCTGGCGCGGCAAATGAGGGAAGAAGGACGTGGCTGATCACTCCACCAACGTGAACCATTCGAGCGATCCGAATCGTCGGGATTTCCTGCTGCTCGCCACGGGCGCAGCGGGTGTCGTGGCTGTGGGCGGTGTCGCTTGGCCTCTGATCTCGCAGATGAACCCGGATGCTTCGACGATTGCGGCCGGCGCGCCGGTAGAGGTCGATCTTGGCCCGATCGGCGAAGGTAAGTCGATCACGTTGAAATGGCGCGGCAAGCCGATTTTCGTGCGTCACCGCACGGCGAAAGAGATCGAGGAAGCGCGCAAGGATGACGCCGCAGCTCTGCCGGATAAACAGGCCGATGCTGCGCGCATCCGTGCTTTTGAAGGCCAGTCGCAGGACAAGTGGATTGTCGTATATGGCAATTGCACGCATCTCGGCTGCGTGCCGGTCGGTTTCGCGGGCGAATACAATGGCTGGTACTGCCCCTGCCACGGTTCGCATTACGACAATTCCGGACGTATCCGTAAGGGGCCGGCACCGCGCAATCTCGACATTCCGGAATTCGCATTCCTGTCGGCTTCCAAGATTCGCATCGGCTAAAGATAAAAGGTGAGTGACAATCATGGGTGAGCATCATTCCACCTACGTGCCGAATACGGGGATCGAGCGCTGGGTCGACGCGCGCCTCCCCATCGTTCGGCTGCTGCATGATTCGGCGGTTTCCTATCCCGTACCGCGGAACCTCAACTATTTCTGGACCTTCGGCGGCATCCTGATGTTCATGCTGGTGTCGCAGATCATCACCGGCATCGTGCTGGTGATGCATTACACGCCGCACGTGAATTACGCTTTCCAGTCTGTCGAGCACATCATGCGCGATGTGAATTACGGTTGGTTGATGCGCTACATGCACGCCAACGGTGCCTCGATGTTCTTCGTTGCAGTCTACATCCACATCTTCCGCGGCATGTATTACGGCTCCTACAAGGCACCGCGTGAATTGCTCTGGATCCTCGGCGTTGTGATTTTCCTCCTTATGATGGCCACGGCTTTCATGGGCTATGTGCTTCCCTGGGGGCAGATGAGCTTCTGGGGTGCGACAGTGATCACCAACCTCTTCTCAGCCATTCCGGTGGTGGGTGAGGCGATTGTGACCTGGCTCTGGGGTGGTTATTCGGTCGACAACCCGACGCTGAACCGCTTCTTCTCACTGCATTACCTGCTGCCGTTCATGATTTTCGGCGTGGTGATCCTGCATGTCTGGGCCTTGCACCATGTGGGACAGAACAACCCCTCGGGCGTGGAAGTGAAGAACTTCAAAAAGGACACCGTGCCCTTCACGCCGTTTGCGACCGTCAAAGATGCTTTCGCGCTCGTGTGCTTCTTGATGGTGTTTGCCTGGTTCGTCTTCTTCCATCCGAACTTCCTGGGCCACGCCGACAACTACATCCCGGCTGATCCGCTGAAGACTCCGGCGCACATCGTGCCCGAATGGTATTTCCTGCCGTTCTACGGCATTCTGCGCGCCATTCCGGATAAGCTCGGCGGCGTGGTGGCGATGTTCGCGTCCATCGCGATCCTCGCCTTCCTGCCTTGGCTTGATACTTCGAAGGTGAAGTCGGGCGCCTATCGCCCGGCCTTCAAGATCTTCTTCTGGGTCTTCGTGCTGGTGGCGATCCTGCTGGGTTATACCGGTTCACAGCCGACCGATCAGGCTGTCATCACGCTCGGTGGCCGCACCGTTCTTGATATGGTCGGCTTCGCGCAGATCCTCACTGTGATGTATTTCGCCTATTTTGTGGTGGTGCTGCCTCTGCTCGGCTTGTTTGAGAAGCCGAAGCCGCTGCCGGCATCCATTGCGGATTCCGTGCTGGCCTCCGGCCACGCGCATTAAGTGAACGGACAAGAAGGATTGACGATGATGATTTCCCTGTCTCGTTCCCTGGGTGTAGCGGCGATTGTGGCATCAAGCCTTGCTTTTGCGACGGCGGCTTTTTCGGCGGGGGTCGGCGAGCAACCGCCGCGCCAGACCTGGTCGTTCTACGGTCCGTTTGGCACGTTTGATAAGGCGCAGCTTCAGCGTGGCTTTAAGGTTTATCGCGAGAATTGCGCGTCGTGCCACGGCCTTGACAAGCTCTCCTTCCGCAACCTCTCTCAACCGGGCGGTCCGGGCTTTACGGATGGTCAGGTCAAGACACTTGCGGCGGAATACAAGGTCAAGGATGGTCCGAACGAGGCCGGTGATATGTTCGAGCGTCCGGCTCGCCCATCAGATCGTTTCCCCAAGCCGTTTGCCAATGATGAGCTCGCGAAGGCCGCCAATAACGGCGCGGTACCGCCGGATTTCTCGGTCATCGCGAAAGCACGCTCCTATGAGCGCGGCTTCCCGACGTGGCTCTTTGATATTTTCACACAATATCAGCAACAAGGTCCGGACTATATCACAGCACTTCTTACGGGCTACGAAGCCCCGCCGAAGGGTGTGAAGGTAGAAGATGGCCTGCATTGGAACAAGTATTTCCCGGGCAACAAGATTGCGATGTCGAACCCGCTTCTGGCGATGTTCGATGATGCCGGTAAGCCGTCTGATCCAGCCTATTACTCTGATGGCACGCCGGTGACCAAAGTTCAGGTCGCCAAAGATGTCACCGCCTTCCTGATGTGGGCAGCGGAACCGAAGATGGAAGAGCGCAAGCGCACAGGTGTGAAGGTGATGCTCTGGCTCGCTTTCCTGGCCGGTCTGCTGTTCATGCTCAAGAAGCGCATCTGGTCGCGCCTCGATGCCGAGCCTTCCAAGGCGCATTGATTGCACACCAAAATCGGTGAAGAATCAGGGGGCAGAGGCCCCCTTTTTCTTGGGCGCGATACAACACGAGTGAGGCGTTGTGCATGGCTGAAGATCAAACCGGAACGTTGTCATCCGATCTGCGCGCGGCGATCCGGACGATTTCTAACTATCCCAAGCCGGGTATCGAGTTTCGCGACATCTCAACGCTTCTGGGCAATCCCCGCGCCTTCCGCCGTGCTGTTGATGAATTGGTGCAGCCCTATGCCGGGGCGGGCATTTCTAAGGTCGCGGGTATAGAAGCGCGCGGCTTTATTCTCGGTGGGGCTATCGCTCATCAGCTTTCCTGCGGTTTTGTGCCGATCCGCAAGAAGGGCAAACTGCCGCACACAACTGTTTCGATTTCCTACAGCCTGGAATACGGCACCGACACGATGGAAATGCATGTCGATGCTGTCAAGCGAGGTGAAAAGGTGATCCTCGTTGATGATCTGATCGCAACAGGCGGCACCGCGAGTGCTGCGGTGAGCCTCTTGCAGCAACTGGGTGCGGAAGTTGTCGCGGCTTGTTTTGTGGTCGATCTTCCCGATCTCGGTGGCGCCGAGAAAATCCGTGCGCTGGGCGTTCCGGTTCGCACTCTCATTGCCTTCGAAGGGCACTAAACCCCGGGCAACAACGCATCCAACCGCCGGATGATTTTCGCTATCTCTTCATCGAGATGACCGAGCAGGGCCGTCCAGTCTGAATAGTGGCGCAACTCATGTGCACCATCGGAAATGCCCCTCAGCCCGATCATAGGCACGCCGAAACTCTGGCAGGCTCGGAGAACCGCGAAGCTCTCCATATCGACCATGTCGGCATCGATCGCTTCATAAGCGTGACCAGTGACGATGTTCGCACCCGTGGAGAGGCGCGCCGCAGGGATCTCATGCAGTCGGATCGGCAGCTCGATCTCGACGGGGCTATCGAGAAACGGTGTTGCGCCCTTGGTGAAACCAAGTGGGCTTGCATCCATGTCGCGGTAGGAAACGGAGGACACCTGATAGACCGCGCCCTGCTCCAGCCGGTTAGAACCAGCGGAGCCGAGCGACATCACGAGATCAGGCAGCGTGTTGGCATCGGAAAGGGCGGTGAGTGCGCGCGTCGTGCCGATCGCGGCTTCGACGGGCCCGACGCCCGTGTTGACCGGGCGGATCAGCTGGCGAAGTTGCGGGCCATACTCGGCCTCCGTCGCCATGACGAACAGCACACGTCTCCCGGCGAAAACCCCGAGATGCGGAGCCATCTCGCTCACGCCGCTGCCTCCCAGAGCACCGTTCCGGTAAAAGCAAAGACGAGTTCGCCGCGCTGGTTGATCGCGAAATTGCGATGCGAGGCGATGCCCCAGCCCGGTCGGGAAGCGGATTTGCGCGCTTCAATCAATTTGGAACCGTAGGTCAAACGATCGCCCGCCAGCACCGGCTTGATCCAGAGCAGGTCACGAAAGCCGGGCGATGGCCCGAGCTTCGGAACAAACCGACCGGCCTTTGTCTCGCTTGCCCAGAACCCGGTGATCGCGCGCATCCAACCCGAAGCGATCTGCCAGCCCGAAGCCGAGAGGCCGCCGAAATGGCTCGCGCGCCCGGCCTCTTCCGAGAGATGAAACGCCTGCGGATCGAATTCACGCGCAAAACCGATGATGGCTTCCGGAGTAAAATCCATCACTCCCAGCCGCAAGGTGAGGCCGGGCTGCATCTCACCCACGCGCGCCATCGGCGGGTTGGGGCCTTCCGGAAATTGAAGGCTCTCAGACACGCGCGGCGGAATATCGAGCCCTTCGGGAGGGGGGATGGGAGCCAAGGCATCGCGGCGCAGGAACATGATCAGATTTTCCTGCGCGAACACATCCGCGCCATGCTGGTTTGAGAGCAGAAACCGGAAGCTCACGAAGCCTCGATCGGGTTTCGTGGTCGAAGCGCGCTTACCAAGCACTTCGAAACGCCCGGACAGCGTGTCACCAGGCCGCACCGGCGCGCGCCATTCGAGCTTGCTCACGCCGGG
>JBOFZC010000224.1:0-16050 GCA_051654985.1 Rhabdaerophilum sp. | reverse complement strand
TCGCTTCCCAAGGCACGAACTCCATTGGCGCATGGGGCAGCGTCGCGTGGATATCTGCGATGAGTTTTTTTGCCCGATCAGATGAGCGGTTTGAAACGGCAATTAGAGCTGGTTCGCGCTCCAGCAATGGCAAAGCAAGCCCACGCGCCGCTCCACCCGCGCCAAGCAGTAGAATGCGCGGTGAATTCTGATCCCACCCGGGATGAACCTGATCGAGATGCGCGACAAAGCCGATGCCATCCGTGTTGTCACCGCAGATACGGCCATTTTCGAACCAAATCGTGTTGACTGCCCCCAAAGCCTTCGCGCGGGGACTCAGGACATCGCAGGCAGTGCATGCGGCCTCCTTGTTGGGGATAGTCACATTGCATCCGGCAATACCGCGCGTTGGTAGGTCGCGAAGGAAATCAGCCACCGCCTCGGGGCGCACTTCTTCGCGCCCGTAACTGCCTTCGATCCCGTATTGCACGAGCCAGAATCCATGCACGAGCGGCGATCGCGCTTGCGAGACAGGGGAACCGATGACAAGGGCGCGCTTCATTCGTAACCCCAAATAAATATTTCAGCCGGCCAGTACACCGGCTTCGCGCAAGGCGTAAAGCACGCCGAATAGAGGCAAACCCAGGATTGTCGCGTGATCACCGACAATTTCCGAAAAGAGATGCGGGCCGAGTGCCTCAATTTCATAACCGCCGACTGTTTCGGTCACTTTCGAGCCCATCGCTGCGAGGTAACGGTCTAGAAAGTCTGGCTCAAGGTCACGCATCACGAGCGTTGCCGATGAAATACCCGCCCAGAGTACTTTATCGCCGCGCCGCAAAGCAGCAGCGGAGTGAAGCTGATGCGCTCTGCCCGAGAGACGCTGCAATTGAGCGCGGGCACTGGAACAATCCGCCGGCTTCATAAACAGGCTGCCATCGAGATCGAGTGTTTGATCTGCGGCAAGCACGAGTTTTTCTGGGTGTTTCAGAGCGACAGCTTCAGCCTTTGCACGAGCCAGCGCAATCGCTATTTCAGCAGGCGAGTTGCGGCTTTCGAGAAGCGTCGCGGCAATCGCTTTCTCGTCAACATGCGGTTTGATGATCTTGAGTTGGATTCCGCACGCCTCAAGCAGGATTCGGCGAGCGGAGCTGCCGGAAGCCAGAACCAACGGCTCCTGACCCAACCAGAACCCCTGCCCGCTCATTGCGCAATCTGGCCCAGACGATGCGTGCGATAAAGATCGATAATCGCAGCGGCGGTCTCTTCGATTGAGCGGCGCGTGACATCGATGACCGGCCAATTGTGTCGATCGAACAGCTTTCTGGCCCGTGCGACCTCGTCCGCAACGGCTTGCCGGTCTGTATAAGTGGCATCTTTGTCGTCTGCATTGAGTGCCAAAAGGCGGTTTTGACGGATCTGCACAATGCGTTCAGGTGAGGCGACGAGCCCGACAACCAAAGGCTTCTTGATATCCTCGAGTTCAGGTGGTGGCGCTATGCCCGGCACCAGAGGCACGTTCGCGGTTTTGATGCCACGATTGGCAAGATAAATACTCGTCGGTGTCTTCGACGTGCGGCTCACGCCAATCAGCACGACATCAGCAGCGTCAAGATTGTCGAGCATCTGGCCATCATCATGCATCATGGTGAAATTCAGCGCATCGATGCGGCGGAAATACTCAGCGGAAAGCGTGTGCTGACCGCCAACACGCGGAGTCATTGCTACACCCAGGTAGGACTGGAACAGCGAGACGATCGGCTCGAGCACCGACATCGAGGGGCAGCTCATCTCCTCGCAGGCTTTGCGCAGGCGCTCGGAGAGATCTTTTTCCACCAAAGTGTAGAGCACAATACCCGGCTCGTTCTCGATCTCAGTGATCACGCGATCGAGTTGGCGCGCATTGCGAACCAGCGGATAGACATGCTCAATCGGAGAAATACCTTGATATTGCGCGGTGGCCGCGCGTCCGACCGTGATCAGGGTTTCACCAGTTGAATCCGAGACCAGATGGAGGTGGAAAAAACTGCGTCCCATCAGTTCCTCAGAAATCCTGACCGTGATTTGGCAATCTACCGACTTCTCCACAGGCCTGTTGTCAAGCGTGGAAAAGCCAGCACGAAACCTTCAAAAAGTGCCTGACCTCAGATTGGAGGCGGGAAAAGGCGGTCAATTCTCCACACAGCCACAAGCGGTATAAGCCTTGAAATTTGAGGGATAAGAGTGGGGAATATTCTGAAGATTGTGAATCCAAGTCAAAATCAATATTGAAAAGAGAGGGTTGGGCGATGATTTCCCGTGCTGCCTGTGGGTGATATTCCTTGCTCTTGATCCAGATCGGTGGACGCAGTCAGAAATTCGCTTTAAGGCCCCCCAATAGAAAAAATAAAAGAGAAGAATCCTTATTTGTATATTGGAATGAAGGCATGAATGGCCTGCGTGATGTCTTTTCGAGGAAGCCTGGCAGGACGCCTCCAATCTGGCTGATGCGCCAAGCTGGACGCTATCTTCCGGAGTACCGTGAGGTGCGCAAGAGCGCTCCGGACTTCCTCTCTTTCTGCTACAATCCAGATTTAGCGATCGAAGTCACATTGCAGCCGATACGGCGTTTCGGTTTCGATGCTTCCATTATCTTTTCGGATATTCTCGTCATTCCCGATGCTCTGGGACAGCGGGTTCGTTTTGTTGAGGGCGAGGGGCCGAGGCTCGATGCGATCGAGACACCGGACGGGATGAATGTTCTCTCCTCAGCGATCGATATCGAGAAGCTGGGGCCGGTCTACGAGGCCCTGCATGGGGCACGACGGGCTCTTCCCGCAGAAACATCGCTGATCGGGTTCTGTGGGGCTCCTTGGACGCTGGCGACCTATATGATCGCGGGGCAAGGCACCCCGGATCAGGCACCGGCACGAATGTTTGCTTACCGGCACGAGGCAACTTTCTCGCGGTTGATCGATCTTTTGGTGGATGCTTGTATCCGGCATCTCAATGCGCAGATCGAAGCCGGTGCTGAAATTGTGCAAATTTTTGACTCTTGGGCAGGTCCTTTGCCACTCAGCGAGTTCCAAAAGTGGGGTATTGCGCCAGTTCGACGCATCGTGGCAGGGGTGAAAGCTCAACACCCTGATACCCCGGTTATTGGTTTTCCACGTGCGATTGCTGGTTCTGTCGCAACTTACGTCACCGAAACAGGCGTCGATGCGATCAGCCTTGATACAGCCGCTCGGCTCGCAGAGGCTCGCGGTTCATTGCTCTCTTCTATCGTGACACAAGGCAATCTCGATCCTCTTGCCTTAATTGCTGGTGGTGAAGCGCTGGATCGTGCTGTGGACGGCATTCTCGAAGCTACGGATGGCTCGGCCCATATCTTCAATCTTGGCCACGGCATTCTTCCATCGACCCCAATCGCCCATGTCGAGCGGATGTTGGAGCGCGTCCGACGATGATCGATGTCTGGATCAAGGTCCTGCATGTCATTGCCATCATCTCTTGGATGGCAGGATTACTCTATTTGCCTCGTCTCTTTGTTTATCACGCTGGCATTGGGAACGATTCGGATACGGCACGATTGTTTATCGTCATGGAATATCGGCTCTATCGCTACATCATGACCCCTGCCATGGTCGTTGCCTGGCTCACCGGACTTTGGCTCGCTTGGTCAAGCTTTGGGTTTCGTGGAGGCTGGTTGTATGCGAAGCTGGCATTGGTCTTGGCGCTGAGCGCGCATCATGGGTTTCAGGGTCGTTGGCGACGCGCTTTCGCGGAAGGAAGCAACACTCGTCCCGCGCGTTTTTATCGCATTCAGAACGAGGTTCCGACTTTGCTGATGATCGGCATTGTTGCGCTCGTGATTGCGAAGCCGTTTTAGCTGCGTCTAGGACGGTAGTCCCAAGATACTTTTCAAGTGGTATTCGACCAAGTCTCGCCCTGCCTACGCCGATTTGTATTTTGGCCAGTGCGTAAATGGGCAAGCCTCGGCTGAAGTCACAGTGGAAGCGAACAAAATGCTCTTGCTAAGCCTATCAATGATCTGGAAACAATGAGGTGTCCGAGTTTCACGATTCGGGCACGAAGAAAACCGGGGTGTGGTGACCCCGGCCTTCGATCACTTCAACGAACCCAGAATTGGGCGATTGGCAGTGTGTCCTTTGCAAGAACTGTTTTTGTATGAGTCAGTTCGACTCACCTGTCAATTGCCCTTTTTTGGACGCAAACAGCGTAAGCTGAAAGGGCAAAAAATGAACTATGTGACCACTCATGAAAAGTCGCTCCGTCGCCGCGGAACGCCTTCCCGCCGCCTTACTTTTCAGGACGCCGTGGAAATCTGGCAGATCTATTGGACAGGCGAATTTCAAAACCGCATTGCTGCACGTTTTGATTGTAACCCTGCTAGGATCAGCGAAGTGATTAGAGGTGCTCTGCATCCTGGTAGTGAGCAGGTAGCGCGTGCCCTAATCTCGTAAGGAAAGATGAGGATAGAACCCCGCGGCAGCGGGGTTCTTTTTTGTCAATTGATTTCAACTTGAAATGTTTCCCATAGCAACGAGCCCTTGTATCCGGCTTCGAAAGCCGGTAATCGAAATCTCGAATCCGGTGCCGGCCCCCGATCTGCGGTTGGCACTTCTCGATTTGGTCTCCCCAATTTCGCTTCGACTTTAGACAAAGTTGCAAGCAGGGCGGGCCGGACAGCCCAATGTGCGTCCATTTATCCTCCCACTCGGGCATGCGATTGTATCGGCCCGTTTTCACAAGGTTGTTTCCCATGCCCGAGATCAAGCTTCAGGATCTCAAAACCAAATCTCCGACAGAGCTTCTGAATTTTGCGGAGGAACTGGAAGTCGAAGGCGCCAGCACCATGCGCAAGCAGGAGCTGATGTTTGCCATCCTCAAGCAACTTGCTGCACGTGAAACCGAGATTATCGGTGAAGGCGTGGTAGAAGTGCTTCAAGATGGCTTCGGTTTTCTGCGCTCACCGGATGCGAATTATCTCGCGGGGCCGGACGATATTTACATTTCTCCGACGCAGATCCGCAAATTTTCGCTGCGCACGGGTGACACGGTTGAGGGTCTGATCCGGTCGCCGCGGGATGGCGAGCGCTATTTCGCGCTTCTCAAGGTGAACCTTATCAATTTCGAGGATCCCGAGAAGGCCCGCCATAAGGTTCATTTCGACAACCTCACGCCGCTTTATCCCAATCAGCGGCTGCAGATGGAGACGATTGACCCAACAAAGAAAGACATGTCGTCGCGCGTGATCGACATCGTATCGCCGATTGGCATGGGCCAGCGCGCTTTGATTGTTGCGCCGCCGCGGACGGGCAAGACCGTTTTGCTGCAGAACATCGCCCAATCGATCACAAGCAATCATCCCGGCTGCTATCTCATCGTTCTGTTGATCGACGAGCGCCCCGAAGAAGTCACCGACATGCAGCGCTCTGTGCGCGGTGAAGTCGTCTCGTCAACCTTCGATGAGCCGGCAACACGGCACGTTCAAGTCGCAGAGATGGTGATTGAGAAGGCCAAACGCCTTGTCGAACATGGCCGCGATGTTGTGATCCTCTTGGACTCCATCACCCGTCTTGGTCGTGCCTACAATACCGTTGTGCCTTCCTCTGGCAAGGTTTTGACCGGCGGTGTTGATGCCAATGCACTTCAGCGCCCCAAGCGCTTCTTTGGCGCCGCACGCAATATCGAAGAGGGTGGCTCGCTGACGATTATCGCGACCGCGCTGATCGATACTGGTAGTCGCATGGACGAAGTGATCTTCGAAGAATTCAAGGGCACCGGCAATTCGGAAATCGTGCTCGATCGCAAGGTCGCGGATAAGCGCGTGTTCCCTGCGCTGGATATTCTCAAGTCGGGCACGCGTAAGGAAGAGCTCATCACACCGCGTGATCAGCTGCAGAAGACCTATGTGCTGCGCCGCATTCTCAATCCGATGGGACCACAGGATGCCATCGAGTTCTTGCTCGACAAGCTGCGTCAGACCAAGACCAATGGCGAGTTCTTCGATTCCATGAACACCTGATAGCCGGGTTAGCCCGGCTTTTCTCTGAGGCCGACATGCGCGCTGAGACTATCTTTGCGCTTAGCTCAGGAAGTGGGCGTGCCGGTGTCGCCGTGATCCGGATTTCCGGACCCGCGACCCGCGCGGTTGCGCAAGCGCTTTTGGGACTAATTCCCGCCCCACGCCTGGCACGTTTTGCTGCCATCCGTGACCCCGCAGATCATTCAATCGTTGATCATGGCTTGGCCTTGTTCTTCCCAGGGCCTGCAAGCTTCACGGGTGAGGATGTTCTCGAGCTTCAGTCGCATGGATCTGTTGCCGTTGTGCGCAAACTTCTGACCATTATTTCACGGATTGAAGATTGCCGCCCCGCCGATGCCGGCGAGTTTTCTCGCAGAGCTTATTTGAAAGGCAAGCTCGATTTACTGCAGATTGAAGCGCTTTCCGATTTGCTCGTGGCTGAGACCGAGATGCAGCGTATCCTCGCTGTTGAGGGCTCCTCCTGGCTGCGGTCGCGCGCCGAGCATTGGCGTAGCGCGATCATCGAGTTGATGGCTGAAGTGGAAACGCAGATCGACTTTGGAGATGAAGGGGACGTCATTGATCGACTCGATTCGGCAACGGAACAGAAAATTCTAAATTTTGCAGAGGAAATCGATTCGACTCTGCAACGGCTCAAAGTTGGCGAGCGCATTCGCCAGGGTTACAGAATTGCCGTGCTGGGGCCGCCGAATGCCGGAAAATCAAGTTTAGTCAATGCATTGGCAGATCGCGATCTTTCAATCGTTTCTGCAATTCCTGGCACAACGCGGGATGCACTTGAAGCAACGATCGATCTTGATGGGTTGCCCGTTGTTCTCGTCGATACGGCTGGTATCCGGGATGTTGATTCGGACAGCATTGAACAAGAGGGCATTCGCCGATCTTTTCTGGCGGCTCAAAGAGCGGACCTTGTACTGTGGGCGAGCCCGATCGATTCGCCAGCGGAATGTCCAAATGCGAATTACATGGTGGTTCGGACAAAAGCCGATCTACAGCTCGACATCGCAAATCGTGGCCTGACCGTATCTGCCCATAAGGGTTACGGCCTGGCAGCATTGATTTCTTGCGTGAAGGAGCGCGCCCTAGAGGGAGAACAGATTTCCGGTATGCGGGGCCTGATTGCGCATGAGCGACAAGCGTCCTCGCTTCGTCAAGCCTCGTCCGCCTTGCGTATCGCCGCGCTACATCGGAACACAACGCTGGATTTACGCGCTGAAGAGCTGAGAATGGCGACAAGCGCTCTTGACGCTCTGATTGGAAGAGTGGATCAGGACGAAGTTCTCGGTGCTATTTTCTCACGATTTTGTATTGGCAAGTAAAAGGGCTCTTTAAGGCAACGGAAGGTGTTTCACGTGAAACAAATCCCGGCGGATTCTCGATTTGATGTGGTGGTGGTCGGCGGTGGCCACGCCGGCACAGAAGCGGCTGCTGCGGCAGCCCGTGCGGGGGCGGCTGTTGTGCTCGTCACACATCGTTGGGAGAATGTGGGAGTTATGTCCTGCAATCCGGCGATTGGCGGACTCGGGAAAGGGCACTTGGTCCGGGAGATTGATGCGCTCGATGGTTTAATGGCTCGTGCGATTGATCGCGCCGGCATTCATTTTAAAATGCTCAATCGGAGCAAGGGTGCCGCCGTTCGTGGACCACGCGCCCAGGCGGATCGCAAGCTCTATCGAGCAGCCATCCAGGATTTATTGCTGGAGCAGCACGGTCTGAGCGTTGTTGAGGGAGAGGTGATCGACCTGATCGTTGAAGGCGGTCAGGCTGTTGGTGTCACGTTGGCCGATGGCCGCTCCATACGTTGTCGGGCGATTGTCCTAACGACTGGAACGTTTTTGCGTGGCGTGATTCATGTTGGCCATCAACGGACGGCTGGAGGTCGTGTTGGGGAAGCTGCTGCCGAGCGGCTTTCGCAACGATTGCTCGATCTCGGACTCGATCTTGGCCGCTTGAAGACCGGTACACCGGCGAGACTGGATGGTCGGACGATTGACTGGTCTGGCCTGGATATGCAGCCGGGTGATGATCCTCCAGAGCCTTTTTCGACGATGACGAACTTCATATCCAACCGGCAGATTGCCTGTGGAATTACACATACTACGCCGGAAACTCATCGCATCATTGAAAGCAACCTCGCCCAATCCGCGATGTATTCTGGCCATATCGAGGGCCGTGGTCCACGCTATTGTCCCTCGATTGAGGATAAAGTTGTCCGTTTCTCGGATCGCGATCGCCATCAGATCTTTCTTGAACCCGAAGGATTGGATGACCCGCTCGTTTACCCAAACGGTATGTCAACCTCATTGCCGGCTGAAGTCCAGGAGGCATTCTTCGCGACTATCCCTGGGTTGGAACGTACGAAAATCGTTCGCTATGGCTATGCGATCGAATACGACTATGTTGATCCCCGCTCGCTCTACCCCACACTCGAGCTGAAGAAGCTGCCTGGCTTGTTTTTGGCTGGACAGATCAATGGAACAACCGGTTATGAAGAGGCTGCTGGCCAGGGCCTTGTGGCAGGCCTCAATGCTGCGCGTATAGCCAGCGGGCAAGGGGGAGCAGAGTTTTCGAGGGCTGAGTCCTATATCGGAGTGATGCTTGATGATCTGACGCGCCTTGGCGTCAGTGAACCGTATCGAATGTTTACGTCTCGTGCGGAGTTCCGCTTGAGCCTAAGAGCGGATAATGCGGACGAGCGATTGACAAAGAGAGGTCTTGATCTTGGCCTAGTGAAAACCCAACGTTGGGATCGATTTGCGATGCAGCGAGATGAACTCTCTCGGTACAAATCGCGACTCCTTGCACTGTCATTGACACCGAACGAGCTCAAAGCTGCTGGAATTTTGGTGAATCATGATGGTGTTCGTCGTGATGGGATGACGCTTCTTGCTCTCGCAGGTGTATCAATAGACTGCCTGGCCGCTTTCGATTCGGAACTGAAATCGTGCTCCGTGGTGATTGCAGAAAAACTGGAAATTGAAGCCAAATACGCTGTTTATTTGGATCGACAGCAACGCGATATTGATCGTTTGAATCGAGATCGGGAGACAGCAATCCCTGCTGATTTTGATTTCCATTCACATACCAGCCTCTCAGGAGAGATAAGGATTAAGCTTCACGAGCGTCGACCGCGGTCCCTGGCGGAGGCTAGCGGGATTGAAGGCATGACACCGTCAGCCCTCGTCTTGTTGTCAGCCTTACTTCGTCGACATGAACAACAGAGGAGTACAGTAAATTGAACGCCGCGCGCAACGAGGCGCAAGCGCGCGATGCTTTGGTTGCGAGAGGTCTTGTTTCACGTGAAACACTCTCGCTACTCGATCGCTATGTCGAGTTGCTTCGACTATGGCAATCGCGAACAAACCTCATTGCGCCCTCAACCTGCGATGAGATCTGGGCGCGGCACATCCTGGATTCCGCACAACTCTTGCAAATTCGTCCGGAGGCTAGAACCTGGGTAGATTTGGGTTCCGGCGGTGGCCTGCCTGGGCTTGTCTTGGCCTGCGCAATGCGAGAGATGGGTGGATATGTTGATCTTATCGAAAGCAACGGAAAAAAAGCGAGCTTTCTCCGCCATGTTGCAACGAGCCTGGACTTACCCTGCGGCATTCACGCCGAGCGGATTGAGGCCAGCGTGCCGAAGCTCCCAATCCCTCATATTGTTACCGCTCGCGCACTGGCTGATCTCGACAGTTTGCTAGGTCTAGCCAGTTCGCTGTTGAAAAGAGGGGCGGTGGGCCTTTTTCCCAAGGGTCGGGACCATCAGACGGAGTTGACCCGGGCAGCCGAACACTGGCATTTCTCATATGCGCTCCATGAGAGCGCAACTGACCCGCAAGCTCGAGTGGTCGAAATCACGGAATTGCGGAAATAGGTTTAGAATTTCTAGGTTTATTGGCAATTTGCGCGAGGAATGATCCATGAAACCCCGTGTTCTCACCGTTGCCAACCAGAAGGGCGGCGTTGGAAAGACAACGACAGCCATCAATCTCGGCACGGCTCTGGCGGCAATCGGCGAAAATGTGCTTCTTATAGACCTCGACCCGCAAGGCAATGCCTCCACCGGGCTTGGGATTGAACTTGCTCAGCGAGTCAAATCCAGCTTCGATGTGTTGATCGGAGAGGAACCACTTGTTGGCGCTGCCATACCGACCGACGTTCCTCGTGTATCCATTGTGCCTGCAACCATGGATTTGCTCGGCGCCGAACTGACGCTTGCGACCGAGAAAGATCGCACCCAGCGCTTGAAGATCGCTGTCGATGCCCTGGCCAATTCATCCGGTGGTTCCCGCTTCAGTTATATTTTGATCGATTGTCCGCCATCCCTCAATCTGTTGACAATCAATGCGTTGGCCGCTTCAGACGGTGTGCTGGTCCCGTTGCAATGCGAGTTTTTCGCACTTGAGGGTTTGAGCCAGTTGCTTAAGACAGTTGAGCAGGTTCGCGTCAGTGTGAATGCCGAACTGGAAATTTATGGCGTCGTTCTGACTATGTTCGATCCTCGCAACAATCTCGCGAATCAGGTCATTCGCGATGCACGTCAGTTCCTGGGTTCCAAAGTCTTCGAGACAGTCATTCCGCGCAATGTGCGTGTGTCGGAGGCTCCGTCCTTTGGTAAACCTGCGTTGCTCTATGATCTCAAATGCGCCGGCAGCCAGGCTTATCTAAAACTGGCATCGGAAGTGATCCAGCGCGAACGTCTGTTGCAGGCTGCTGAGTAAGGCAGGGGGTGTGTTATGAGTGATGATCCTTCGAAAACCCGCCTCGGACGCGGCCTCGCCGCCCTTCTGGGTGATGTTGGCGCCGAAGCATCGGCCGAGCAGCGTCTGAAGAGTCAACGACGTATCCCGATCGAGTTTCTGCGTCCGAGCCCGGCGAATCCACGTGTGACCTTCAACGAAGTTGATCTTGAAGAGCTTGCACAATCGATTCGGGAACGTGACGTTATCCAACCGATTCTCGTTCGCGGTGTTCCGGGCCAGCCAGACGCGTTCGAGATTATTGCCGGTGAGCGCCGTTGGAGAGCGGCGCAACGCGCGGGGTTGCATGATGTTCCCGTCGTTATCGTCGAGGCAGATGACAAGCAAGCCCTCGAATTGGCAATCATTGAGAACGTTCAGCGCGCTGATCTCAATGTTTTGGAAGAAGCAAAAGGGTATGAGTCACTGATCGCTCAATACAATTATACGCAAGCTGATATTTCTCGTATTGTTGGGAAGAGTCGATCTCACATTGCCAATACGCTGCGTTTAACAAGATTGCCTGAATCTGTTCGGAGCCAACTGACTTCCGGCGCCTTGTCTGCTGGCCACGCTCGCGCGCTCCTCGCTGTATCTGATCCGGAAATGGTCGCAAAGCGCATTGTCGACCAGGCTTTGACAGTGCGGGACGTTGAGCGGATTGCGCAACGCGCAACAAATGGCGAGACCGAGAGGCCAGCCCGTACACGTTCTGACAAAGACGCGGATACGCGCGCGCTTGAAACGCGCCTTTCTGATCTGCTTGGGCTGATGGTTTCAATTGATCACCGCGCGGAGAAAGGCGGGGCAATTACGATTCGCTACAGAACTCTGGAACAGCTCGAAGCTTTGAGCCACCGGTTGGCCATGGCGGGCTCAACGCCGTCGCGCGGCTAGGGATACAGCCCAAAGCGCACGGATAGCGATAGTTTCCTCAAGACTCGCAGTCATGCGACCTTGATTTTGGGCCTGAGCCAAAGTTTCCAGGGCTCGGGCTAAAGCTGGCATCGACCAATGCTCTGCTTGACGCCGGATACGCGCCTCTCGCTTGAAATGCAGGCGTTCCTGTCTCACTGCGACGTCCATATTGCCTTCAGAACGGGCTGCAACGAGCCGTCGCAGCAGTTGGACATGACTGAGGGCCATGCTGATCAGTCCTGCGGGCGAAAGGCCGTCACGAAAACTGCGCGCTGCTGCGCGCTCAATGACTGGGAGTTGACCTTCGAAAGCGAGGTCAAGCGGCTCCGAGCCTGTACCCGCCGATGAGTCGGCGACGATATGTTCAATATCCTCAATATCGATAGCGGTCTTGCCCTGACAATAGAGGATCAGCTTGTCGATCTCACCCTCCGAAAGGGCCTGATCTGCACCTAAGAGCTCAGCAAGAGCCGATTTTTCAGCTTGACCAATCGAGAAGCCGGCCGCCCTAAACCGAGCTTCGATTGTAGCTGAAATTTCGGTGATAGACGGTAAATAACATGGAATGACAGCCAGTTGCGTGTTCGATTCGGCTGCGACACGAAGAGGCGAGCTTTTTGTCAGCTCGTCAGCCATCAAAATGATGGCAGCTTCCGGCGCGGGATTCTCGAACAAGGCTTGCCAAATCGACTTTGAAAGCTTGTTGGCTTGCCGAATCAGGATGGCGCGTTTGTCACCAAACATGCTGATCGCATAAGCCTCATCCGCTAGTCGGGCAGGGTCGCTGTTCAGCGCATCGGCCTCAAACTCGATCTTCGAAATCGGATCGAAATCGGGTCCGAGAAAGGCATCGGCGAAAGCCCGCCCTTTAAGTCGGACAGCGCCTTCATCCGGACCGAAGATCAGCACGATCCGAGGGCCTTGCCCGGCCCTGGCGATGAAGCGGTCAACCTCTGCAGGGCGGATGACAGCCATCGTGGTGGGTTAGCTTTCGTCGCCGGGGTCGCTCGCCGGCGGTTCAGCCCACGGATCGATCGGCGGGTTGAGTTGTGGCGCTGGTCCGGCATCTCGCTTCGGATCGCTCACAAGTCCGGCCGAAATGAGAATCCGCAAGCGTTCAGCCAAAGCCTTCCCGAGGCGCTCCTCGGCATCGCGTTGGGCGCGGATGGTCGCGAAGCGTTGGTTTGATCGATCATAATTGGCTGAACCGAAAGTCTTTCCGGAGGCGCGGATGGTGCCGGTGCGCGTATCGCGCAGTTCGTAGACAGCCTCGGCCTGCACGGCAACACTTTGAGGCCGCGAGGCCGAGATGTCGATGATGCTGAAGCTCTTGCTCTGTGTGGCCCTCACCGTGAGGATATAACGGGGGTTCTGGGCGATGGCGCCATTTCCGAGCAGGAATTCAAGCTCAGATTTCAGAGCGTAACCGAGGTAGCCACTGTTGATGGGCGCGACAGAGACTTGCGATAGCTCCGCTGAAACACTCGAATTCCCGAGCCGGATGCCGTGAACGGGCTGCAAACAGGCAGTGAGGCCGCCGGTCAACACCAGCAGGGACAACAGACGAAGGCTGGCTTTGAGAATCATCCTGGCCTCTCTTCAAACCACAATATTCACGATCCGCTTCGGCACGACAATCACCTTGCGGGGAGCCTTTCCATCAAGCGCAGCCATCACAGCCGAATCCGCCAGAACGATGGCCTCAACGGCGGCGCTGTCGGCCTCTGCCGGAACGGCAATGTCGGCTCTCTTGCGGCCATTGATCTGCACAGGCAACAGCAATGTGCTCTCGGCGATCAACGAAGCGTCGCCGACCGGCCAGGCTGCATCCGCGACAAAACCTTCGCCGCCGAGTTCACGCCAGCATTCTTCGGCGAGATGCGGCATCATCGGGGCGCAGAGTTGGATCATGATCCGTGTTGCAGCTTTGATCTGATTCGAATGGGCCGTGGCATCCTTGCCTGCGAGCGCATCGTTCAGCGCGTTCGAGAGCTCATGGATATGCGCAACGCAGCGGTTGAAACGCAGACGCTCGACATCCTCGCCCACAGCGAGAATGGCCTTGTGAGCTGCTTTGGTCACGGCGTGAACACCACCGGCATCGCCCGAGGGAAGCGCAATAGCCTCTCCTACGAGACGCCAGACTTTCTGCAGAAAGCGCGAGGCGCCCTGCACGCCGTCTTCGCTCCAGATCACATCGCGCTCGGGGGGAGAATCCGAAAGCATGAACCAGCGTGCCGTATCGGCTCCGTAGCTCTCGATAATGTCATCGGGATCGACGACATTCTTCTTCGACTTCGACATTTTCTCTATCGAGCCAATTGTCACTTCGGTGCCTGAAGTGATTTCGAAGGCGCGGCGGCCATTCTCACCACTCTCGATGCGGATTTCCGCCGGCGGAACCCAGGCGCCTTCCGCAGATTTGTAGGTTTCATGCACCACCATGCCCTGCGTAAAGAGACCGTCAAACGGCTCGCTCAGCGTCGCATGGCCAGTTTTGGTCATCGCGCGCGTGAAGAAGCGCGAGTAGAGCAGATGCAAAATCGCGTGTTCGATGCCGCCGATATACTGATCGACCGGCAGCCACTTGCTGATAGCCGAAAGCGTTGTTGGCTCATCCGCGTTGAAAGGGTCAGTGAAGCGAGCAAAGTACCACGAAGAGTCGACAAATGTGTCCATCGTGTCGGTTTCGCGACGGGCCGGCTTGCTACATTGCGGGCAGTTCACGTGTTTCCAGGTCGCGTGACGATCAAGCGGGTTGCCTGGCACATCGAAGGTCACGTCTTCGGGCAGCTTGACCGGTAGATCCTTTTTCGGAACAGGCACCGTTCCACAGCTTTCGCAATGGATCACGGGGATCGGGCAACCCCAATAACGCTGGCGCGAAATGCCCCAGTCGCGCAGGCGATAATTCACCTTGCGCTGCGCCAGAGGCCGGCCCGAGAAGCTCATGCTCTCGAGCTTTTTTGCGATCGCTTCTTTCGCCGCGGGAACCGTCAGGCCGTCGAGGAACGACGAATTGAAAAGCAGCCCATCATCGGTAAAGGGCGGGGCTTTGCGATCAAAAGCATCGTTCGCATCGGCATCGCTCACGTCAGCGGGGCGCACGACGGGCTTGATCGGCAGGCTATAGGCGCGCGCGAATTCGATATCGCGCTGGTCATGCGCGGGGCAGCCGAAAATCGCGCCGGTGCCGTAATCCATCAGGATGAAATTCGCGACGTAAACCGGCACTTCCCAATTCGGGTCGAGCGGGTGCTTCGCGCGAATGCCGGTATCAAAGCCCTTTTTCTCGACCGTATCGATCGCAGCTTGCGAGGTCCCCATGCGACGGCATTCGTCGCAGAACACTGCCAATGCCGGATTGTTCTCGGATGCCGCTTTCGCGAGCGGATGATCCGCCGCGATCGCCATGAAGCTCGCGCCGAACAGCGTGTCCGGGCGCGTGGTGTAAATCTCGAGCTCGGAATGGCCCTTGGGAGCCGTGCTCCCCACCAGCTCCCAGCGCACCATCAGGCCTTCCGAGCGGCCAATCCAGTTCGCTTGCATCAGGCGCACTTTTTCGGGCCAGCGTGGCAGATCATCGAGCGCTTTGAGCAATTCCTCGGAATAATCCGAGATTTTCAGGAACCATTGCGTCAGTTCACGCTGCTCGACGAGGGCATTTGAGCGCCATCCCCGCCCTTCAATCACCTGCTCGTTCGCGAGCACGGTCTGATCAACGGGGTCCCAGTTCACTTTTGCAGTTTTGCGCGCAACGAGGCCACCCGCGAGGAAATCGAGGAACATGGCCTGCTGGTGCTTGTAATAATCCGGGTCACAGGTCGCGAATTCCCGCGCCCAATCAAGCGAGAGACCCATGGATTTGAGCTGCGCCTTCATCGCTGCGATGTTCTGGTAGGTCCAGGTGCCCGGGTGAGTCTTTTTCTCCATCGCCGCGTTTTCGGCGGGCATGCCGAAAGCGTCCCAGCCCATGGGGTGGAGCACGGCATGACCCTTGGCACGGCGATAGCGCGCGACAACATCGCCCATCGCGTAATTGCGCACATGCCCCATATGGATGCGACCCGAGGGATAGGGAAACATCTCGAGCACGTAGTATTTCGGGCGCGGATCGTCGGTCTTCGTCTCGAATGTGCGCGCCGCGTCCCACGCTTTCTGCCAGCGGGGTTCGGCTTCACGGAAGTTGTAACGGGCTGAGCGCATGTCGGGGCAGGTCTTTGTCGTCTTAAGCGAAATTGGTCGTGGCTATGGACATCATTCGCGCTTTGCGGTCAACGGAGATTCCCGGCCAAACGCCGTGGTTATCGGAGCATCTGATATGGATGAAACGCATCAGGACGTGATGGAAGGCCTGAACCGCGT
>JBOFZC010000223.1:0-3269 GCA_051654985.1 Rhabdaerophilum sp. | reverse complement strand
CTGCATGTGCGCCAATTCGCCTTCGGGCAGCGCTATGTGGTGGTGAACATTCCTTCAGCCTCGGTGGAGGCCATCGCGGCGGGGCAGGTCGAGCGGCGACATATTGCTGTCGTGGGCAAGCCCGATCGCCCATCGCCGGAGGTGGAGACGCGCATCACCAATGTGAATTTCAACCCGACCTGGACGGTGCCGGTCTCGATCATCAAGAAGGATATCATCCCGAAGATGCAGAAGGATCCGACCTACCTCGCGAAATCGAAGATCCGCATTTTCGGCGCGAGTGGGGCCGAGATCGAGCCGACACGCATTGATTGGACCACCGAACGCGCGACCGCCTTCACGCTGAGGCAAGATCCGGGATCAGGGAATTCGTTGGGGCAAATCCGCATCGATATGCCCAATCGCGAGGCGGTCTATATGCATGATACGCCCTCAAAGCGGCTTTTCGCGCGCGATGATCGCTTCCATTCCTCGGGCTGTGTGCGGGTCGAAGGCGTGCGCGACTTCGTGACCTGGCTGCTGGCGCCCATGTCCGGGCCGGGTGGTGGTCCCTGGGATCGCGGTGATATCGATACCTTTCTCAAAACCGATGACCGTAAGGATATCCGCCTGAAAGAGCCGGTGCCGGTGATCTGGGCCTATCTCACCGGCTATGTCACGCCCGATGGCGTCACGCATTTCCGCGATGATGTTTATGGCCTCGACCAGCTCGCGATCCTCTCCAGCGCGCCGGATGAGACGCCGACGAGTTCAATCACTCCGTCTCGTCCGAAACAGCTGGTGCCAGCGCAGCCCTTGCCGGCGCGCACATCCTCGACGCTCGATCAGCAGGCCACGCGCATGTCCGGCCCGCGGCCGCAGCGGATTGATCCGTAAATCTATTCGGCCAGAACCCGTGTCGGTGGAAAGGTGATTTCCACCAGCGTACCCTCATCGGGCTTCGAAGATATCCCGAAACTCGCGCGGTTGGCTTCCACCAGAGCTTTCGTGAGCGGTAGGCCGAGGCCGGTGCCGCCGCGCGATCGATCCCGCCCCACTTGCCGGAACGGCTCGAGCGCCTGCTCGATCTCAGATGCGGTCATACCGATTCCGGTATCGCGGATGCGAATCGTCACCTCGCCCGACGGCAGCAATGAGGTCGAGATGATGACCTGTCCGCCCGCTTCGGTGAAGCGCGTGGCATTCGAGAGCATGTTGAGCACGATCTGGCGGATGGAGCGTTCATCCGCCACCACGGGGGGCAGTTTCTGCGTGAGTTGTGTGCGCACGAGCACGCGATTCTGGTTCGCTTGGGGTTGAATGAGGCCAACCGTGCTAGCCACGATTGCGTTGAGATCGGTGGCCGCGAAGTTCAATTCCATCCTCCCCGCCTCGATTTTCGCGAGATCGAGGAGGTCGTTCACCAGGCTCACGACATGCTGGCCGGATGTGCGAATATCGCCGAGATATTCCTTGTATTTCTCGTTGCCGAGCGGGCCGAGGCGTTCGTCCTGCATCAGGTCGGCAAAGCCGATGATCGCATTCATCGGCGTGCGAATCTCGTGGCTGATTTTCGCGAGGAAATCGCTTTTCTTGGCGTTGGCGATTTCTGCGGCCTGCCGCGCTTCGGTGAGGCCGGCTTCGGCGCGTTTCCAGGCGGTCATATCCCGCAAAACGGCGCAGAAACGCTTGGGTTCTTCCTCGCTGATGCGTCCGAGGGTCATGAAAAGCGGGATGCGCCCGCCCTTCTTCTCCCGACCCGCGATCTCGCGACCGTCATTGAGGATGGAACGCAAGCCCGCCGCGCGCATGCCTTCGAGATAATCGAGTGCATCGGCGTGGCTGTCACGATGGAGAAGCTGCGTGAAGCTCTCCCCCACCATCTCGTTCTCGTTGACGCCGAACAGGGCTTGTGCCGCGCCATTCAGCCCGAGCATCGAGCCTTTTTCATCGAGCAACACGACACCATCGGTTGCGGTATCGAGGATGGCGCGCAATTCAGCGACATCGGCGCGGGAGCGCTTGAGATCCAGCGCCACAGAGCGCAGGGCCTTGCCCTGCTCGAGTTCGACCGCGCGACGCAGTGAAATCAGCGTTGCGGGCTCACCCTCCCATTCCACCATTTGCAAGTGGCAATCGACCGGCATCATCTCGCCATCGCTGCTCGCGAGAACAATCGTCTCGATTGCGCCGGAGCCGACACGAGGGCGGGTGCTCTTGCGGAAGATCGCGCGCGCGCCATCCTCGGCCTTGAAACGCGCATAACTCGGATAACCCGTGAGATCGAGCAAAGTCTGGTTGGCATAGAGCGGCTCATCGCCTCGCAGAACCAGCAAACCCATCGGCAGGCGATCGAGCAGATCGCTATTGCCGAGAGAGGCCGGCGCGAAAGCCGGTTGGGGTCGCGTTTCGGCTTCGGCAGTGGCGAGCTTTCCAAACAGGTCCTCGAGCTGCGGATTGCCTGCAGGTGGAACGGGATCCGGCTTACCAAGACCGGGCAACGTTTCATCCTCATCAAAGCGTGCTCCCAATGCCTTCGCGATTTCACGGAAGGCATTGCGCTCGGAATTCGAGAGCCCTTGCCGCTGGAAACCTGGCACCGGATGGGTCGGTTGCCCCGTCCGCAACGAGACGACATTCGCGCCATCATCGGGCTTGGCCTCACGGCTCGCGGCGCGACGTTCGTCGTCTGCATCGAGGAAATCGGAGAGCGTCGGGAAGCTCGCGGGCTCTTCGGTCTCGGGTATTTCTGGCTCTTCTGGTGCTTCCGCCTCGATTTCGACGACAGGCTCCGGCGCCCGGTCTTCCACGGCATCGATCCGGCAATGGCCGAAACCAGAGAAGCCCGTGAGTCCGTTCTGTTCGATCAGTGGCAGGGCGGAGAGGTCAACTGGAACCTCAAGGGTCGTATCTTCCACCGGCCAGAGCACGCGGATGCCGGTGAATGTTTCGCCCTCGGCAATCGCCGCTTCGAGTTGGTTGGCGGCTTCGGTATCGTAGGCGCGCACAACATCCGACAACAGCTGGCCTTCAATTGCAGCTGGGCCGACACCCACTGTCGCGGCCAGCGGCGGTGAGACCGAGCGCACGAAACCTTGTGCATCGAGTGCGAAAAGAAAACGCATCGCACGGCGCTCGGATTGCGGCATCGCGAGCCAATCCGGCCCGACCTGCCCGCTGACCGCCGCAACTGGCTTTGTAAGCCTCTCTTCGATCGCGGCCGCGATATCCGCTAGCGGATGAGACGAGGCGATACGTGGGGTTGCAGGCGCGGTGCGCGCAATCTCCAG
>JBOFZC010000222.1:0-2562 GCA_051654985.1 Rhabdaerophilum sp. | reverse complement strand
CGGCGCACTTGCGGCAAGCCATGTGATCCAGAAAATCGGTGCGCGTCCCGAAAAATCGCTAAAGGTGCTCGCGCAGGATAACGGGATCTTGTGAGGCTTAGAGCTTCCTCAGCGCCACTTCTTCGATCATGTGGCTCTGGCCCTTGCGCAGGATGAGGTCAGCGCGCGGACGGGTGGGGAAGATGTTCTCGCGCAGGTTCGGCAGGTTGATCCGGTCCCAGAGGCTATGCGCGGTAGCCAGCGCCTCCTCCTGGCCGATCCCGGCATAGCGATGGAAGAAGCTCTCCGGCTTGCGGAACGCCGTTTCGCGCAAGGCCATGAAGCGATCGACATACCATTTGCGCAAAAGCTCTTCCTCGGCATCGATGTAAATCGAGAAATCGAGGAAATCGGAGACATAGGGCACCGGCTTGCCATCCCGCGGCAGGCGCGGAGGTTGAAGCACATTGAGGCCTTCGAAAATCAGGATATCCGGCCGGTCGATTGTCACTTCTTCGCCGGGCACTACATCATAGACCATGTGCGAGTAGATTGGAGCCGTGACATTGCGCTCACCCGCCTTAATGCGCGCGAGGAATTTCACCAGCGCCGCACCGTCATAGCTCTCGGGGAAGCCCTTACGCTCCATCAGGCCAAGGCGACGAAGCTCAGAATTGGGCAGCAGGAAGCCATCGGTGGTGATCAGGCTGACTTTCGGCGTGTTCGGCCACCGTGCCAGCAGCTTTTCGAGCACGCGTGCAGTCGTAGACTTGCCCACGGCCACAGAGCCTGCAACGCCGATCACGTAAGGCACCTTGCCGTCGCCCGCGTTCAAGAAGCGTTGTGTCGCCTTGTAAAGCCCCTGCGCCGCAGCCGTGTAGAGCGCGAGCAGGCGGGAAAGCGGGAGATAAATCTCGATCACTTCTTCCAGCGAGAGGCGGTCATTCATCGATTGCAGGCCCTTGATTTCCTCAAGGCTGAGGGTCAGCGGCGTATCCGCGCGCAGACTCGCCCATTCTCGCCGGTCGAACACGCGAAACGGCGAAAGATCCACATCGGGCGCGAGCTTCGAGACCCTGGCATCCATGAGACCTCCTTCAGGCCTTTACTCCGGCTGGCGCGCTGCCTTCTCCGCGATGCCGGATTGTCCGGTTCTCGAGGCGAGTTCTTCAAGAACTTCGTTCAGCGGAACATCGGCCATGTGCAACACCACGAGCAAGTGGAAAAGCACATCGGCGGTTTCCTTGATGAGCTCCTCGCGATTGCCTGAAAGTGCGGCAATGATGGTTTCCAATGCCTCCTCACCGAATTTCTTCGTCGCGACACCCATGCCGCGCTGCATCAGCTTCGCGGTGTGAGAAACGCTCGGGTCCGCCTCGGCGCGGCTGGCGATGATAGAAGCGAGTTCATCGAGGGTGAATTGGCTCATGGGGCGATCCCATCCAGGCGCATCGGAATTCCGGCCTGCGCCATATGGCGCTTTGCTTCGCCAATCGTAAAGGTGCCGAAATGAAAGATCGAGGCCGCGAGCACCGCGCTCGCTCTGCCGATCGTGATGCCTTCGACGAGATGATCGAGCGTGCCGACGCCCCCCGAGGCCACGACCGGAATGGTGACGGCGTCTGAAATCGCGCGGGTCAGTGCCAAATCGAACCCCGATTTGGTGCCATCCCGATCCATCGATGTCAGCAGGATTTCTCCCGCTCCCAGATCAGCGACCTCGCGCGCATATTGGATGGCATCGAGGCCGGTGGGCGTGCGCCCGCCATGCGTGAAAATTTCCCAACGGTCATGTTCATGCGGGGCAGAGACTTTTTTCGCGTCAATCGCGACCACAATCGCCTGTGCACCGAACTTTTCTGCCGCACGACCGACAATCGCGCGATCTTTCACCGCAGCCGTATTGATCGAAACCTTGTCGGCGCCAGCGAGCATCAAAGCGCGGACGTCTTCCACGGCGCGGACCCCGCCGCCGACGGTGACGGGCATGAAACAGTTTTCAGCCGTGCGCCGCACGACATCGAGAATCGTACCCCGGTTTTCATGGCTTGCAGTGATGTCGAGGAAGCAAAGCTCATCCGCCCCCGCAGCGTCATAGGCCTTTGCACTCTCGACCGGGTCTCCGGCATCGATGAGATCGAGAAATTGCACGCCTTTGACGACGCGGCCATCTTTCACATCGAGGCACGGAATGATGCGGGCTTTCAGGCTCATGCCGCTTTCCTTGCGGCTTTGATGGTGGCGATCGCTCCCGCCGCATCGAGCCGTCCGTCATAGAGAGCACGCCCTGTAATTGCCCCAGCGAGATGCGCGCAACCGGGTGATGCCAGGCGGGTGATATCGGCCATTGAGGCGAGCCCGCCAGAGGCGATCACCGGGATCGAGAGTGCATGGCCCAGAGCGATCGTGCCCTCGAAATCAAGGCCTGAGAGCATGCCGTCCCGCGCGATATTCGTGTAGATGATCGCAGAAACACCCGCGTCCTCAAAGCGCTTGCCGAGTTCGACATCGCGGATATCCGAGGTTTCCGCCCAGCCCTCCACCGCAACCATGCCGTCGCGCGCATCAATGCCGACCGCAATC
>JBOFZC010000221.1:0-16207 GCA_051654985.1 Rhabdaerophilum sp. | reverse complement strand
GGCGCTGAAACTGCGTTCAACACCGGCTTCAAAGCGGGCAATGCGGCTTATGTGACCGTCAGCGCAGGCGGGCAGGTGCTCACGCGCGGAACACACTACACAAGCCGCCTTGAGCCCAACGGCATTCTGACCGTGCTGCCCCTGACGGGCATGCCCACCGCGCCGCAGACGCTGCTGATCGAACGCACGACACCGGCGACCCAGCTCGATGACCTGATCAATGGTGACGGCTGGGACATGGAAGCGCTCGAGGCCGCGCTCGACAAGGCCTATGCCTGCATCCAGGAGGAGCGCCGCCTGGTGCGTGATCCGCTGCGTGGGCAAGGCTCCGTGGGAAACCTCGTTGAGCTTGGCCCGGATGGTAAATTGCGGCCCGTGCCACTGCCCCCCGGCCTTGGTGATTTGAACTATGTGCGCCGCGACGGCGCGACCGCCATGACTGGCGCGCTCGCGCTCTCCGGCAACGGCACCTTGCCCTTGCATGCCGTGCCGAAGCAGCAGCTCGATGCCGCCGTGAGCGCCTTGCAGGCCAGCCAATCCCGCAATGGCGGCGGCTATGTGACGCACACTTTTCCCAGCCGGGAAGGCACGGTCGCCACGCGCTATTTCATCGATCCGGAAAACGGCGATGCCGGGTGCGTCAAGGCGCATTACGGCAAAACGATTGCCTCGGTTGAGACGTTCCTCGCCACCGGCGATGGCATCTTTGCCACAACGGCAACCAACCCGCTCAACATCAAGACGCCCTATGGCATTGATATCAAGGTGTTTGGCGGCAAGGTCTATCTGACCTGCACCAGCTATACCGACCCCGCGCGTTCGGCCTTTCAAGATTATTATGACCAGTGGTGGTACATCTTCCGGCGCGACAATGGCGTGTGGACACAAGTTTACATCCGGCAAGCTTATGGCGCGGTTGATCCAACATTCCAAGTTATTGACGGCGTCCTTTCCTGCTCATGCGGATACTCGGTTTCGTCATTGCGTAACGGCTCTGGCGGTTCGCGTTATGATAATTGCTATCGGCAATCGGCGGTTTATGCGGATCTGATCGGCTCCACCTGGACGCACCGGCAAGAACTGATGAACACGCAGGCCACCTACATGGCCGAGGAGGCCAAGTTCGGTGGAGTGCGCTACACGGCACTCGCTGCCTATTACGATGATAACGCCAGCCCGACAGCCACAGGCGGGCGGCGCTACTCGGCCTATGTCTATGTGTTGCCGCAAGTCAGTGGTCTCTATTCTATCAGCAACTGGGCGTGGCGGTTGCCGGCAAAAGGCGCGGCAGCAGCGCGGCTCTTCGAGCGGCGCGGCAAATTCTTTTGCGCCATCGCGCAGCAGCGCGGCGATGCCAATGCCGGTGACAGCGACCCCAAGCACTTCGAGACGGAAGGCGTGATCTACGAGCTGTTGCCGCTCGGCAAATATCGCAAGGTCAAGACCTTCAAGAATTTCAATTGCAACATGGTGCGCATCATCCCGATTGGCGAAGAGCTGCTTGTGGGTTGGTGTAACGTCGCCAGCGGCGGCACAGACCCCACGGATTTTGACGCGGGTGAGCTCAACATCATGCTCTGGGATGATCGCGTCGGCTATCCCGTGCCGCATGCGACCATTCGTGGCGCAGCGTTCTATGATTTCGATGCCTGGTTGAGCGCATCCGGCAATTGTATGATCCTCACGGCCGAGTATGCCGTGGGCAACAGCGGCACCTATCTCTATGAGCGCGCCTCGCGCTGCATCAATATCGGCCCGCTCGTCGTCACACAGGCGGAAGCGCCCGCCGAGGACAAGCCCCAGCCTGATGCGCGCACCAATCGCATCGTCAATTCCGGCATGCGCGTGAGCCAGCTCAACGGCAGCGCTCCCGGCGGCAACTCCGGCTATTACCCGATCGATCTTTGGCAAATGTTTGTTGGCAATACGACTGGCCTAGTCGTCAGCACGCAGCAAGCCAGCGGCACCACGGTGAATGGATCACCCACGCGCCTGCTTCTTCAAGTCACCACCCCCGGCACGTTGACGGCCAATTCCATCTTTATGGTCCAGCAACGCATTGCGGGCGAACGCATCCATGATTTCAAGTTCGGGACCACGCTCGCCGAAGACTGCTATTTCCGCTTCATGTTCAAATCCAGCGTGGCCGGCACGTTCGGCGTGGTGATCCGCAATGCCGCCGCAGCGGTATCATGGTGCGATTATTTCACAATCTCCGCTGATCAAATCGGCGTTGACGTGCTCGTTGAAGGCTGGGTCGATGGTGCATGGTCCGGCACATGGCCGACAGGCGCAGATGGTTCGCTGCTGTTCGGCGTGACGCTTGCGGCAGGGTCCAATTTCCTCGCTGCAGCGCAAGGTTGGAACACAGACCCGAATAAAATTGCGCGCCCCAACATCACCAATAATGTTGGTGCCGTTGCCAATTTCGAAATGTCAGAACCCGGCCTGTATCTCGATACCGATAAACAGGGCCGCGTGCCGCTTTGGCAGCTCGAGCCGATTGAACGCGAGCTTGCCGCCTGCCAGCGCTATTTCGAGCGGCAATACGTATATCTGCACAGCACCGCCAATTTCAGCCAAGGCGCATGGGCCGTGCCCAAGGCCAAAATCCCCACCATCACCTTCACGCCCGACACCGCCGTGACCGGCGGCACCGTTGATCCGTTGAACACCACCACCAGCTGGCTGATGACCGTGGCGCCCTCGGGTGGATCACGCGCGCAGCTCTTTGCCGATGCGAGGCCCTGATGATTTCGATTGCAGGCACTGAATTCATCAAGCGCCACGAGGGCACCGTGTTGCGTGCTTACCGCGACCCCGTGGGCATTCTCACCATCGGCATCGGCTTCACCAATCTCAGCCCGGCCGTCACGCGCATGCTCGGCACCATCCACTCCGGCATGGTGATCACCCATGAACAGGCCGAGCGTGTGCTGCAAGAGGTAATCCGCGATGATTTCTGGCCCGCTGTTGAGCGGCATTTTGGCACGGGCGCGCAGCATGAGAAAGACGCGGCCTGCTCGGTGGCCTTCAATTGCGGCCCCGGCGCGCTGCAATGGACATGGGCAAAGCTCTGGCAGGCAGGCAATAAAACCGCTGCAGGCAAGCGCCTGACCGTCACAGCCGTGACCGGCAAGGGCAACCCCAATCCGTTGCCGGGACTGGTGCGCCGCCGCCGCGAGGAAACTGCCCTGCTGCTGCTCGCCAATTATGGTGCGACTGATATAGAAGGCCATTCCGGCCGCGTGCGCATCGTGCCCGGCATCACACGAAAGCTGACCACGGCCGAACGCGACTACATGGCCGAATGGAGTGCTAAGCTTGTGCGCCTTGGCATTGCCAAAACGGCGGCAACCACGGCCGCGCAGTTCACAGCTGATATCCGCGCCTTCCAGAAAGGCCACCCGCACCTCACGCAGGATGGCATTTGCGGCCCTGCCACCGAAGCGGCGATCACCCGCGCGCTCGATGCCCGCGCCAAAGCCACAAAGGCAGGCGCTGGCAGCGTTGCCATCGGCGCGACGGCAGAAGGCGCAGCACAAGTGCCGATGCAAGCCGACGCGCTTCTCTCGCCCGGCGCGGGCCTGTTGATCGGCGGAGCCTGCCT
Source organism: Rhabdaerophilum sp. (assembly GCA_051654985.1). Taxonomy (GTDB): domain Bacteria; phylum Pseudomonadota; class Alphaproteobacteria; order Rhizobiales; family Beijerinckiaceae; genus Rhabdaerophilum. The sequence continues at coordinate 12,597 of JBOFZC010000221.1, read as the reverse complement.
TGCCGTCGCAGGCGGGTTGCTCGCCTGGCAATACCGCGACGAAATCCGCCACTGGTTTAACCGCATTTTCAGGAGGGGCGCATGATCGCCGCAAGCATTCTCGCGCCCATCGCTATCAAGGCGGGTGCCACCATCATCGGCAAGGTGCTGCGTTCGAAAAACCAGAACACCGCCGCCGAGGTGGTGGACATGCTGGCTGGCGTGTTTGGCTCGGCCGCCACGCCCGAAGCCGTGGCCGATGCCATCGAGGCCGACCCCGCCGCAAGTGACAAGCTCGCGCGCCTCGAGCGTGACCGCTTGCCCGAGCTGCAAGCGCTGCTCGATCACGAGCTCGCCACCTATCGTTTGCAGCATGATCAAATGGCCCGCGAGGCTATATCCGAACGCTGGTGGCAATCAGCGTGGCGGCCGTTTTTCGGTGCCTGCTATGCCCTCGCGTTTCTCGCGCTTGGCGCGGCCATCGCCAAGGCAATCTGGACCGGCAATCGCGCGGTGATGGACGCCCTCGCCGTGACGCCAGCCGCGTTGCTCGGCATGGATGGCAAGCAATCCTTCGGCGTGTTCATCCTGCTCGTGATGATGATCGGCGCGGCCGTCATGGGTGTTTACGTCTGGAAGCGCTCGGAAGAAAAGAAAGGGGCCTGACATGGCTGACATCATCATTAAAGGCCCGAAGCAGGTTCCGGCCGTTCGTTTTGTGGATCAGGGCGATGGCACCTGGGCTGAAAAGGTCGTCGGCTCCGGCGGTGGCGGCGGCGCAGGCGGTGACGTCACGCAGTCGAACCCCGACCTGCTCAAAGTAACCGTCGCCAAGCTGCAATTCACCGCGAGTGTTGGCAACAGCACCACAGCGCAGCTCGGGGCCGGAGCAACCTTCACCGGCGTGTGGGAAGACATCTTCAATCAGCCTGCGGTGCAGGTGCTTGCGCGGTCCAGCCAGCCGATGACCTATATCATCGAGCAAGCGACAGACCTCGCCGGGGCGAACATCGTTTCAACGACCACGTTCACGCGCGCGGCCAATGTACCGATTGCCGAGAACGTGCAGATGAACGGCAATTTCGTGCGCGTGCGTGCCACAAACAATGGCGGCGCGACCACTGTCGGCTTTCTGCTCGACGCTGCCTATGGCATCCTTCCGCCGCTGCCGCAGGCCCTAACAAATAGCGGCAACATGCGCGTGGCCATCATGGAAAGCGCCGCGCCCGATACAGTTGTCACTGGCCCCGCCGCGCAGGCCAATATCAACGTTGATCTGCTCACGGGCGGCGTGAACGGCTGGTATGACGCCGGGGCCTTTCACTCCGGCTCTGTGCAAATCGTCGCCAGTGCTGGCATCTCCGCAGGCCAGATCATTTTCGAGCAGACCAATGACAGTGTGCTTGCCGTGGCTGGCTCGGCCATGCCGGTGCGGGAACCGGCTGTTATCGCCAACTCGCATGTGATCGGCACACTCACAGTCGCCGCGTCTACCACGCGCATCTTCGAGTTCCCCATCACCTCGCGCTTCGTGCGCGTGCGCAATTCCACCGCCTTCGTGGGCGGCACGGTGCAGGCCATTGGCGTGTTCTCGGCCCAGCCCTACGCCAGCACTGCCGTTCAAGCCGTGCAGCCGACAGCGGCCAACGCACTTGTCACCGCATCAATCGCGGCAGCGCAGACTTTGGCTACGCTCACGGGAGGGGCGGTCGCCGAAGACGCGCCAACAACCTCGAACCCGCATATCACGGGCGGCGTAGTCCGCACGGCCCGCGCGCCCACGACGCTTGCAAACGGCGATGCAGCCCGGAACACGATGACGCGCGAGGGCTCGCAGACTGTGCACCCCGGCGCACCTGTGGTGCTGATTGACGTTGCTTCCGCCGCTCGCACGACGACCGGCAACAGCGGTCAAATCTCCACGCCTGTCGGCGGCTCGATGGCTGCTGTGCTCTCTGTCACAGCCACAACAGGCACCGCGCCAACGCTCGACGTGTGGATGGACGAGAGCTACGACGATGCCGCAACATGGATGACTGTGTTCATGTTGCAGCGCGTGATCGGAAACGGCACGTATACCATCCCGCCAATGGCGGCGGGCGGGTTGCGGCGTTGGAATTGGGCGATTGGCGGCGGAACGCCGAGCTTCACTTTCGCCATCACGACGACCGTGAGCACTTCCGCTGCGCCGGTTGTCCGCCAGTTGTTCGATCGCACCACCAACGTGCTCAATGGCGGGCTCGCTTTCTCGACACAAGCCCTCGATGTCACGGGGTGCAAAGCTATCGTCGGCATGATCCGCGTGAACTCCGCGACCGCCTACGCGCAGTATCAAGTTCAATTGTCCCTCGATACGGGCGGCTTCGTGATTGTCGGCTCGCCTGTTTCAGCCAGCAGCGGCCCGGTGTTTGTGCCAGTTCCGGCCGGTATGGCAGCGCGCGCGGCGCGGCTGATCGTGACATCTGCGGGCACGGCGCAGGCGTTCGACGCCACATCGTATGCCGCGATCTACGCGACCTCGTGAGAATGCCATGCCGGACACTCATCTCACCGCCGAAGAAATCCGAAACATCGTTCAAGGTGTCGTCCGCGAGGAACTCGCCACACACGACGAGCTGCTAGGCCGCAATGCCGATACAGCCGAGCGCCGGGAGGAGCTGCGCCGCGATGCCGAGTTTGTGCGCTCGTGGCGACAACGGATCGATAAAGGCGCAGAGACAATAGGCAAGATCGTGCTCACGGCCATTGCGGGTGCGATCATCGCCGTTTTCGCGGCTGGTACGAAGCTCTATTTACGGCAATGAATTGATCGGGTGGCGCGCACCGCCCGTATCTCCGATGTCACGAGAGGCTTTCTCTCTGACAGCCCTCCTTGGGCGTTTCCTCCCTTGACTTAGCCCCGCTTCGGCGGGGCTTTTTTTATGCCCAAGCATCAGCATAAACAGGACAGGAAACCGCACGATAACACGCGCTAACATGCTGATATTGTTACATTCAACCATGTCTGGGGGACTAGGGGTCGTGGGTTCAAATCCCGCCACTCCGACCACTTACACCTTGTTTTGATTAGGTTATTTTGATTGGACTTCTGAGAACGGGTGAGAAACATTTCCATCCGTTCCATTTCCGGATGAATGGAAATGTTCGCGGGAGGTTCTAGCGCCTGCCAAACAGATCAATCTGCCCGCGCTTTTCGTGCCGGGTGATCGCAGCATTGATTGCACGGTGCGGTGCGTCCCACGTGTTGTGGCAACGCTGGCATAGAGCGCGCAGATTATTTTCGTTGTTATTCTCCGGCTGCTGATCCATGTGCGCGATGGTGAGGATCACACGGCTGCCTGTCTCAGGATGAGGCTCGTAATTGACTGCGCGGCATTCCGGCCTAAGCGGCGTTCCCTCGCAGCAATGCCCGGCCCGCGACAAAATGCGAGCCCGAACGTCTTGCCAGTTCTTCGGATAACGCGAGCGGTTTTCGGGGCGGATAGGCATCACCTCACTCCCATCATCATGCTCACGGCCATGTCAGCCTGTTCGGTTGTTTTCGGCAGATATGTCTCGATGATCTCCATGCCTTCCTTGATCGTGTGGCCGGAGATCGAGCAGATCAGATGCACCGGCACAGGCGGGCGGATGACCTTGCCCGTGGCATCGCGGGCACCCTCGGCATAATGGACAAAGCCGGAGCGGCGCATGTCGCGCAGCTGCACCGCCTCGATGCGCCTGGCCAGTGCCGGGTCAACAATCGCCACGCGCACCTTGAGGCGGGCGAAGGCGCGGCTTGCCGCTGCATCGGGATCGGCCATTTTGGTGGCATCACCGAAAAGGGTGGCCGCTGGTGCATGCGCCTTGAGCCGTGCCAGCACCGGCGCGGGCGCCTGCGTGAGGGTGATCGCCTTGCCGGTTTTCGATTGCACCAGGTGCAACCCGCCGCCCTTGAAATTGGCGGCCGTGAGGCGCAGCACATCGCTCACGCGCTGGATGCAGTAGAACGCCACGATCATGCAGGTGCCGAGATCAGCCCGCGCCGGCAATGGCTGGTTGCTTGCGGGATCACGGATATCCGCCCGATCGGCAATCGCCACAAGGGCCAGCAAATCCGCCTCGCGGATGCGCACGGCGCGGCGACCGGCGGGCAGCTCCATCTTGTCGAAGGGGTTGCGCTCAAACGTGACGAGCTCGCGCTCGCGCGCCCAGTTGTAGAGCGTGCGCGCAACGGCCGCATAATGCCGCAGGCCTTGCGGGGCGCGTTGCCGCAGATGATCGGCCCAGCCGAGCACGCGGGCGCGGTTGACCATCACCGCGCGATCATGCCCGAATTCCGCCTCGAGGATCTTGAGGCAGCTCTCATAGGTTTCGCGCGTGGTGGCCCGCAGCGCCTTGAAGCGTGGCGAGGCGCGATAGCGGTTGCACAATTCCGAGAAGGTGAGTGCGGCGCGCGCCTCCACCGCCGCTGCCTTCTTCGGCCGGGCGGGGCCTGCCTTGGCCAACCAATCATCGGCCTGCTTGTTGAGCGTGCGGGCGGCTGCGAAGGCGGCGCGCAGATCATCCCCCAACGGGTGCGTGCGAAAGCCGCCCTCCTGACGCAAGCGGCCGGAGGGTTCCCAATACCAGCGGCCGGCCTTCTCGGCCGTGCGGGCAGGTGGTTTGGCGGGGCGAGCCATCAACATAGGGTTAGCCGGAAGTGGGGGATGTTGTCGAGGGGCGCGGGCGGCACCAATCGCAAACCCGCGCGCACAAATCGCAGCCGTTTTCTGGATCAATGCAAGCATAATCGCTCACACAATTGAAAACGAACCCTTCACCGCCACAGTTCGGGCAATCGTCATCATCAGGGTAATCTGAAAACTCAGCCATCACGCTCTCCTCTCGATGAGCCGCAACGATGGCGGCGGGGGTGCATTGCCCGGCAAGCGGGCCTCTTGCCGTTGCTTCCAGGCAAGCACGGCGGCGGGGTTCCAGCGGCGGCGGCGCGTGCGCCACGGCAATGGTGCGGGGAAGCCTTGGGCTTCCCATTCGCGCATGCAGTGCCGCACCCGCGTGGTGCCAAACAGCGCTTCGAGATCCGGATATTCCCAATAGGCGGCGGAGGGATCAGCGTTCATGCGGCCCTCTCCTGCAAACGTTCATCGATATCATCGAGGAACGCGGCGCAGAGCATGTCGCGAATTCTCACGCCCCCCTCACGCGCCGCCATTTCGCGGGCTATTTCGTAGCTGCGCTCTTGATCAATGCCAGCCCATGCGCCCTTGATGCCGTCATGGCCAAACCAGTTCGGCCTGTCCTTGAAGGCGTCGATCGTCGCCTCGATCATCTCACGTCGCAGCAGCACGCGCGGCCGCGTGACCGTGAGCCGCAAGCAGGACAAGAGCACGAAAGCCTGTTCGTCATCAAACGTGGCGAACAGCTTCTGCAGCGCCACCACGGCGATGCAACCCCCTGGCACCACCTGCAATGTGGATGGCGGACCGCCGAGAATGGTGATGCGGGCGCGCTGGCAGATTTCGCGGATGCGCAGCGATGCCGGATCACCCGCAGCACAAGCCGCCTTGAAGCGCTGCTGCGTGCCCACCTTGATTGTGGAGCCGTTGATCGCATCAAAGGCGCGGGCCTGCATCGCCGCATCGGCCTGTATGATCTGACAGGGCACACTCTCGATGCCACACAACGCAGCAGCGCTGGTGCGGTGCTGGCCATCGACGATGGCGAACACACCCCCCGGCAACGGCGACACCACGACGACAGAGAACAGCCGCCAATCAAACGCGGCTGCAATCTTGCGGATATGCCTAATGTTCGCACCGGCTATCTCGCGCTGGTAAGTCGGATCAACCCGCAACGCGGTGATATCGATCCACCGCAAATCCGGCGCAGGGCCAAAGGTGGCTGGCCGCTGAATTGGCGTGATGGATGACACATCAATCTTGCGCATCACACGCCCTCCTTCATCTCGCAGGGGCACGGTGCCAGCGGGGCGATATCGCGCGCGAGGGCGAGCAGATCATTGCTCACGCGGGCATGAAAGGTGCGATCATGCCCGCCTTTCTTGGGGTTCTCGGTTTCGCCCTTGTGCCAGAGCGCGCGGGCAATGAGCTTTGATGTCCACATGCCGACGATGGATGCAGCGGGATCAGACATTAGGTAGCTCCGTGCCAAGATTAGTGAGGCTGCGTGTCAGAGGCTCGGGAATGAATACGCGAGGATGATGTTCCCATAGCCCTGTCCAGCCAGGCTCATGTGTAATGCTCTCTGCCTCGATCAAGCTTTCCTGCCGCTCAGCACCAATATGAATGCCGACGACGCGCCAGCGATGCACAACGTGTGGATATGTCGGGCAACGCCATTCCAGAATGTCGTGCACGTCAAAGCGTTCAATCGGCATAGGGCAACCTCGTGGTGAGTGGGGTGAGATCATCGGCGGTGATGGCATTGGCCTCGTTGCGCCATTCGCGGCGCTGTTGCGCGGCGTTGGCTTGGTGCCGGTCGATCATCTGCCGCTTCATGCCAGCGCGAAGGCGGCGCGCGGTGGGGCTGTTGCGCCCCGCACGCTGGATGGCCTCGTGATCAGCGGCCAAGGCAGCTGCTTTCACGCGGCCATAATCAGTGAGGATCACGCCGGTTGAGCTGTGCGGATGCGCCATGATGCCGCGCCGGATGAGCCCTTCGATGACGGATTTATTGAACTTATCGCCGCCAATGAAATGCGTGGCATAGCCGGTGCCGCGCTTGATGAGCAGCGTGAGAGTGGTGTTGTGCGCCGCGCGCATGGCGCGCTGCATGGCCGGGGAAAGATCGTTCATCATGGCGTGCGCTCGACGTGGCAAAGCGGAAACGGAACCATTTTCTGAGGCGAGCACAAGTGCTGCCCGCGCTCGAGTGCCGATCTGGGGTCCGACAGCGCATCCAATACAGCCAATTGCAAATCACTTGCTTGGTTCGGATCACCCGGAACGAACGTTTCCGCTGCCTGATAAATCTGGCCGAATAGGCAGAGAAGCGCCCAAATCGCGGGTGCGGCCCCACCAGAAGCCGCGATGAACAACGCGACCTCGCTGTTTGCCTCCTGATCCATTGGCTCAATGGTGATGCTCATTTCGCCCTCCCGGTGAGGAGCGAGCGACCCTCGCGGATATCGCGCAGACCCTGCTTGATGGTGAGGAAAGCGCCGAAAGCGCCAAGGCCGATCAGGCCGGTGATGATGAAACTCATGAACGCAAGAGACGGGGACACGAGAGACTGGCACAGCATGTGCGGCTCCTATGAGATGAGACGATAAAGCCCGAGGCCAAAAGCCAGCAGGGCAATGAAGGCGATGAGGGGGGCACCGCGACCCATGATCGGATCGCGATAGACATGGCCAAAGATGGCCGCGATGAGCGCCGCCGCGCCGATGCAAAACAGCAGCAGGATTTCAAACGTGGCATGCAGCACGGCGGGGCTGACGAGGGACATCAGGCGCGGCCTTCTGTCGGCTCATAGTCGTAGTTGACCGTGCCGCTGCCGTCGCTTTCGATGGCATGGCGCAAGACACCTGCGATGATGTTCATTGCCTGTATCGAGCCGCCCGTGCGCGTGGAACTGTCAACCATCGAACCGATGAGCGATGATGTGGCGTTGCCGATAACATGCGCGCCGCATTGGAAGATCAGTTCAGGATCGGTGCCAAGCTCGCGCTCAGCGCACATGAAGCTGATCACGGCCGGAAGCAGCGCGAGTTGGCCGCGCAAGATGCATGCCGACGCGCGGCCATCGTCCGTGGAGAGGTCCAGTGCAGCCAGCGCTGCGTTCATCCGCTCGGTTTGCTCGGCGATTGAAGCCCGCGCCGTGCGGGTGTGTTCGGTTTCGATGGTGTGCATGAGGCCTCCTCGCCGTGCTGCAAATCAGTGACGGGAGAAGGATTGGATTGCTTCGCGCAATTCGTCAATAGCGTTTGCGCTATTTTTTAAGCGAGTTTTTACGCTATTATCGAGCGTGCGCCTCTGGCCATCCGTGTTTTATCACCCTCAAAACGGGGGTGATGATGGATGCATCGAGTGCAATGATTGCCATTGGCGCTCTTGGCTTTGGCGCGGTGATGGCGTGGCAGTGGCATATCAACCGGCAAAAAGCGGTAATTGGTCGTTTTCAGCAGCGTTTCAGCGCGTTGACATTCGTTCGCCCGACCGGGCTATCCTGCCTCGATTTCGTCGCGCAGGCGCATGCCACGGGCCGTGCCATCTTTGGCGGGTCGCATCCTGATCTGGTTGCCTATGAGGATGCCAAGCCTGCCGCCGCGCAGATGATCGCGCTGGTGCGCGCGTCCCGTCGCGCCTGCCCGGAGATCACCGAGGTCGAGCATCTTGCTGCCGCACTTGTCGTTTTTGTCCGCGAAAACGGGGCAACCAGCGGCAACACACTCGATATTCGGGCTTGCGCGCCCGTGTTCCCGGCCATCATCATCTCTGGCATGGCCGATAACAGCCAAATTGCGAAGGCTTACGCCCTCATTTATGACGCAGCATCGCCGTCATCACACCCTTGATCGCGACATCATCAGAGTCGATCAGGCGCGGGCGTTTCGCGGCTTCCACCGGCCCTGATGCGATCAGATAGGGCGGCTCATAGAGCCGAAACGCCGTTTCAGTGCCCTTGGCGTTGCGCCAATCATAGAGCTGAACCAGCACGATATCACCCGGCTTCGGCGTGGCATTGAGATCGACAATCAGGATATCGCCGGGCCTATACCCCTCATGCAGCAATGCCTGGCTGCGCAGCTGCCACGGCACGAGATGCAGGGTTGTGCCGATCATCGAATGGATGGCGCTCGCCACAGGATCAGCATCGTTGCCCTGCCACACCGCCGCCTCGCCCTCTGAAAAGCCCAGAGCTTTTGGCTGATCGGACAGAAAATTCGGCGCTGGAATGCCGAGATGCGCGCAAATGCGGGCCACACTCAACTCGGAGAGAAGCGCGGTATCGTGCGGATCGTTCAGCTTGCGGGTGATGGTCGTCGCCGCGACACCCGCCGCTTTGGCCAGCGGCGTGGGCTTGATGTTGTGCTCACGCACGATGCGCTGCAGCCATTCCCGCTGCCTCTCCCGCACCCTCTCAGCCACATCACGCATGACGACACCCACGCCCGGAAACTCTGGACGCAATCGGTATGACTGCTCAATCGCTGTGGCCAGCATCAAACACGCTCTTGACTGAGTGCTGCAAATCAGATGCGAGTTGCGTGAACGCTATTTTATGGATGCGCCCCGAAAATGCAAATCGAAACACGCATAGACGCAATTGAGGCACGTGCGCGGCGCGTTGGCCTGAGCATGACGGAGCTTGCAAAGCGCGCGCAGATCGCGCCAAGCACGATTTTTCGCGACAAAGGCAATGTTGAAAACAAGCTCTCGACGCTGAAAAAAATCAACGACGCCCTCATTGCCGAGGAGCGGCGCGTGCTGGCGCATTTGCTCGCGCTGCATCCGGCTCAAAGCTGCGGCCTTGCCGGGGGTGCCTCCCTGTTGCCTACCCCTGCTGTTGCTTCTCCCTCAGCAGCAGGGGCGATTTATCGCAATGGGGTGCATCCATGAGCGCCTTGCACCCTGTGGTGTGGTGCGGCCCCAGCATTGCCGCGCCCGGCTCCGACACCGTGCTGGTGGAAACCGAGATCGACACGTTTCAGGCGTTCGACCGCGCGGGAGATGGCACGCTTGAGCCCATCTCGCGCAAGGTGACGCTGCAGCGGGGCTGCGAGATTGCCGAAAAGCTGTTGCGCGGTGACCCCGCTGCCCTTGGTGACACGCGCGCCGCCGTGATGGTGGCCGCGGCGCTGCTCGGGCTGGCAGGCCAGCGGCCCAACCCGGCGCAATCGGTGAGCCTTGCGGCCCGTGTGACTGCGGAGGATCTGGCATGAGCCTCAAAACCGCCCTGCTCTCCTCCAAGGCTGATGCCCGCGTGCTGCGCACATGCGCCACGCTGCTGGCACGGCGCCATAACCAGTTCGCCTTCATGCCGTTTCGCCTTGCGCTTGCGCGCGGGGCGCTTGCGGAAGGCGCTTCTGCCTCGACCGGCGCGGAAACTTCCCCCGATGCGCCGGGGCCAGCTGGTGCCGCTGACAGCCGGGACACAGCGGAGTAATTCGATGCGCGGCGAGCTGGTGTCCCTCGATGTGCTGAAATACGAGCTGGCCAACCAGCTCGACAGCCTTGTGATGCAGCTCTACCCGCTTGCCCAATATGACACGGGCAAGCGCAACTGGTGCCTTGGCTCGCTCGCTGGTGAAAAGGGGCAATCCTTGCGCATTTGCCGCCGCCCAGGGCGGCTTGGCATGTGGAAGGATTTTTCCTCTGGTGAGGGTGGCGATGTGCTCGCCCTCGTGCATGCCGCGCTCAATCACGCGGACTACACCGTGACCATCAAATGGGTGCGTGGCTGGCTTGGCCTTGCGCAGACGATCAGCCCGGAGGAACGCCGCGCCCGCGAGCGGAAAGCCGAAGAGCAGCGCCGCCAGAGCGAAGAGCAGGAGGCCCGCGAGCGGCAGGGGCGGCGCAATGCCGCGTTGGCGCATTGGCTCGATGGCAAGCCGATCCTCGGCACGCCCGCCGAGCGCTATCTGCTCGGTCGGCATATCAGCTTTCAGGCGCTTGGCCGGTGGCCGGGTGCGCTGCGCTTTCATCCTGCCATGCGCTGCCCGGTGACGAAGCGCGATCAGCCCTGCCTCTTGGCCAAGCTCGATGGCCCGGATGGCGAGGTGATGACGGTGCATCGCACCTTTCTGATGCAGCATGCCGATGGCCGCGTGACCAAGGCCGACAAGACATCCGGCGGCGATCTCGATGATGCCAAGCTCGCCTTTGGCGCCTATGCGGGCGGGTGGATCCCGGTCTGGAAGGGCAAGAGCGGCAAGGGCTTGAAGCTCCTCGCAGCCGGTGAATGGGTGGCCGTGACGGAAGGCGTGGAAGATGCCCTCACGGTGGCGATGGCGCGGCCGGATTTGCGCGTGCTCTCTGCCCTCTCGCTCTCGAATATCGGCGGTTTGCAGCTGCCCGAGCGCGTGGGCGGGATTTACCTTTGCGCCGATAATGACGTGAAGCCCGATGCGATCGAGGGCTTTCGCCGGGCGCGTGCGCGCCTCGAGGAGCGGGGCTTCGCCATTCGCGAGGTGCGGCCGCCCGCGCAGTTCAAGGATTTCAACGAATGGGCCGCGCATCTTGCGCGCGAGACAGGGTATCGGCAGGAGGGCGTGGCATGAGCAATCAAGTCACGGGAGAATACAAGGTCAACCCCGCCCGCGAATGGCAGTTTTTTGACCGATTGCCGCGCGAATTGCGCGAGGTTTATGCCGCAGCACCGTTCAAATACGCAGTTGGGCCGCGTTTCAAAGAGCTGATGAGCCTGCCCGCCCGCCAGATGCGCCCGCTGCTGATCGAGGCGATCTGCGACGACATCATGAAAAGCGCGGCCAAGACCTATGGCCCGGATCATCCCGATGCACAGCGCAACCGCCTCGACAGCCGGAGGCGCGCGGCATGAAGCATCTGCCCCAGAGCACCCGGCGCATCACGCTCACGCTTGAGGCGCGCGATTTTGACGATCTGCTCGCCGCGGCCAAGCGCCGGAACCTGACCCTGCAGGAGCTGACAGAGCGCATTCTCAATGAAGCGTTGCACTCTGACCTGTTGCCCGTGATTTTGGGTGAAGACGATGAGTGACGTGCCGCAATCTGTCCCACAAAATTTTGCCCCCATCGCCGATGCCTTTGCGGCCGCCGATGCCGAGGCCGCAAAAACAACGGCCGAGCAGGAGCGCCGCGCTGCCGAAGCGCAGCAGCGCATGGAAGATGAGGCCTATTTCGTGGACCTCTACCGCCGCCAGGGCGCGGCGCAGGCCAAGCGCGTGGGGCGTGCCTTTGGCCTGTTTGAAAATGATATGGATCGCCTCATCCGCCTCGAGGATGAGAAGGGCCAGAGCAAGGCCGAAAAGGTCAAGGCGAAGAAGCGCGAGAAGGAGCAGGCCGACACGGGCGGCGCAGGCGACAAACCGCCGCGCGATGACGCGCCGGTGGATGACGACGACAAACCCCTTGAGTGGAAGCCGAAGAAAAACCCCATCAAGCCGTTGCCAGCGGATTGCCCGGTGACGCCGGTGGGCAAGAACGGGCTGACCTTTTACTTTCTTGATCCGCGCCGCCAGCTCATCACCATGACGGAAAAGAACTTCGGTGCAGCGGGCTTGCGTGCGCTGTTTGGCGACAAGCAGGATTTTCTTTGGTCGACATGGCCGAAATACAACGAGAAAACGCATGAGCAATCGGGCTGGAAAGCCGATGCCGCCAGCGAAACGCTGATTGATGCGGCCAGCAAGAAGGGCTGGTTTGACCCGGATGAAATGATCCGTAGCATGGGCGGATGGCGCGGTGACGCAAACAGCCTTGTGCTGCATTGCGGCAACGAGGTGCTGGTGGATGGCGTGAGCCATCCGCCGGGCTTCGTGCAGGGCTATCTCTATAGCGCCGGTGTGGCCAGCCAGAAGCCCGCCGATGCGCCCATGACGGAGGATGAAGCGCGCCAGCAGCAGGACGCGATCGACCGGGTGCTCTCCACCTTTGACAGCTACAACTGGCTCGATGGACCCGGCGACACCGGC
>JBOFZC010000220.1:0-8296 GCA_051654985.1 Rhabdaerophilum sp. | reverse complement strand
CCCGCGCCGAGCCATCGGGGCGAGCGCCATTCTCACCATTGTTGCGCCAATCCTGCTCAAGGATGCGCGCGATTTCACTGCTCCAAAGGCCGAAATCGTCGTAGGAGAACTTCGCGTAATGCGTAACTTTCAGCGGCTTTTGGCGGGAGAGAAATCCGAGATCGATCCCGCGCCGGTCATTGCCTTCGATGACATCAAAATCATCGTAAAAGAGGGTTTTCTCGATTTTCCGCCGAGCATCGCCCAGGCGATCCGCGATCCAATCTGCGCGTTCGCGGACTTTTGATCTGGATCCCTGCTCAGCACCAAAATGCCGATCGGCTTCCGCATGCAACCGCCTGACCTCGACTTGCAAGGCCCGCCCTTGTCGGGGTGAGAAGAGCGGATGGATGAAATCGTCACGAAAAAGTTCCAACGCTGCGCGATCATCCACCTCCTGCAAGGCAACGAAATCCGCATCGGCATCGACAATCACCTGTGCGGTAAGCTGACGCTCCATGCGCGAGAGTGTCGCCTCGGCAATCCGCCGCGCGAGGCGCAGCTCGGCATGATCCTTGAACTCAACCATACCGATGCGCTTGTCGGACGGACGCGTGCCACCGCCCAGAAAATCCGGTCGGGTGAACAGGTTCTCGGCGTTAAAGGTCGCGATACGGATGACACTCATGACCGCCCCATTGTCATGAGGCGGCCTGATTTTCGCAAGCGCGGATCGGGCTGCACCCGACCCAAGCTGAAATTACTCGAGCGAAGCCCCCGTCGCTTTGGCGATCGGGCCCCATTTGGCGATTTCCTTCGCTACATGCTCCGCAAGCGCTTCGGGAGTCGTGCCGACGATGACGTTGCTGAGATCGGCGAGACGCTTGGCGACTCCAGGATCTTTAAGCGCCATGTTAGCCGCCGCATTGATGCGGGCGACGACATCCTTAGGGGTTCCGGCTGGCGCAAAAAGTGCGTTCCAGGAATAGATTTCATAGCCCGGCAGGCCGGCTTCTTCCATGGTCGGCATATCCGGGAAAGCGGGTGAGCGCGTCTTGGTGGTCACCGCAAAGCCGCGCACATTGCCGGAGCGGATCTGCTCCGCCGAGGAGGGCAGGTTGTCGAAGATCATCGCCACCTTCCCGGAGACAACGTCCTGCAGGGCCGGTCCGCCGCCGCGATAGGGAATGTGTGTCATCTGGGTCCCGGTCATGGTCTTGAACAGCTCACCGCCGAGATGTTGAGGGGTGGCCACACCGGAAGACGCATAGGCATGCTTATCCGGCTCCGCCTTCAGACGGGCGATCATTTCTTTCACATTGTTGGCGGGGAAGCTTTTCGAGACGGTCAGCACGCTCGGCACCAGCACCAGCAGAGAGATGGGCGCGAAATCTTTGACCGGATCATGCGGCATCGACTTGAAGACTGCAGGGTTGATCGCATGGGTCGAGATCGTGCCCATCAAAATCGTATATCCATCGGGGGCGGCTTTCGCGACGCGGTTGGTGCCGACGTTGCCACCTGCTCCCGCCACATTCTCGATGATCACATTCTGGCCCAGCAATTCCGACATCTTGGGTCCGATGATGCGCGCGGCGATATCGGTGCCACCGCCTGCAGCGAAAGGCACCACCATCGTGATTGGCTTGTTCGGAAAGGCTTGCGCTAGGGCTGGTGCGGAAAGGCTCGCAAAGCCGAGGGCCGTGGTGGCGACCAGCATTGCCCGGCGTGAAATCTTGGACATCATGAACGTCTTCTCCCGGAGACTTGTTGTTATCCACCTAAGGGTAGCGCGCCACCGCGTGCTGGCAAGCGGGATGATGCAGTCAAAGAAAAAGGGCGCGGTTTCCCGCGCCCTTGATGCTTCAGGCCAATGCTGGCCAAGCGCCGGTCAGTTCCGGGCCTTATCGACCAATTTGTTTTTCGCGATCCACGGCATCATGGCGCGGAGCTTCTCGCCCACTTCCTCGATGGGGTGCGCGTCATTCATGCGGCGGATGCCCTTGAAGCGGGCGGCGCCGGCACGGTATTCCTGCATCCACTCCGAGGTGAACTTGCCAGTCTGGATGTCGTGGAGGACGCGTTTCATCTCGGCCTTGGTTTCGGCGGTGATGATGCGCGGACCCGAGACATATTCGCCCCATTCCGCCGTGTTCGAGATCGAGTAATTCATGTTGGCGATGCCGCCTTCATAGATGAGATCCACGATCAGCTTCACTTCGTGCAGGCACTCGAAATAGGCCATTTCCGGCGCATAACCGGCTTCCACGAGAGTTTCAAAGCCGGCACGGATGAGTTCCACAAGGCCGCCGCACAGAACAACCTGCTCACCGAAAAGATCAGTTTCGCATTCTTCCTTGAAGTTGGTCTCAATGATGCCGGAACGACCGCCACCCACGCCGCAAGCATAGGAGAGCGCGAGGTCATGCGCGTTGCCCGATGCGTCCTGATGGATCGCGATCAGGCAGGGCACGCCGCCACCCTTCTGGTATTCGCCGCGCACGGTGTGGCCCGGGCCCTTCGGCGCGATCATGACGACATCGAGCGTCTTTTTCGGCTCGATCAGGTTGAAGTGGACGTTGAGGCCATGTGCGAAAGCAATGGCTGCGCCGTCGCGGATATTGGGGGCGATCTCGTTGCGATAGATATCGGCCTGGAGTTCGTCCGGGGTCGCCATCATCATGAGATCAGCCCATTTCGAGGCTTCAGCCACCGACATCACCTTGAGGCCATCGGCCTCGACCTTTGCAGCGGTGGGCGAACCGGATTTCAGAGCAACGCGGATTTCCTTCGCGCCGGAATCCTTCAAGTTCAGCGCATGCGCGCGACCTTGGGAGCCATAGCCCACGATAACAACATTCTTCGACTTGATGAGGTTGAGATCGGCATCCCGATCGTAATAAACGCGCATGTCACTTTCCTTCCTTGGAGCCATCAGTGAGGGGTTGTTTCCGCCCCGTGTAGAGCGAGAAATTGTCTGGCCGCGCGGGCGGCTTCGGATTGAATGGCCTGGGGCGAGAGCTTGAGGTCATCGCCGAGCAGAAGGCGGATTTGCACATCCCTCGCCATCAACCCGAAAAAGGTGCGGAAAGCGTCTTCGCTCTCCTCGAAGGTGAGAAGCCCAGCCTCACGACCCGCTTCCAGCACGGGTTTCAGGCGCGATCCCAGCGCAAAACGGCCATTCTCCAACACGATCGCACCGAGATGGCGCTTGTCTGCACCCGCCTCGCCGATCGCGATACGGTTGAGCGCGATCGAGGTTTCTGAGGAAATCACCGATAGCCAGTTGCGCGCGAATTCCTCGAGGCGAGATGCAAGCGCTGCGCGATCGAGCTGCCCCGGCTCTACCGCGCCGACATGCACGCGCGAGGCCTTCCATTTCACGGTCGCGGTGAGCAGCCCCTCGCGGTCGCCAAACCACTTGTAGAGCGTTTCCTTCGAGCAACTCGCGGCGCGCGCGACCGAATTCATGGTGAGCGCCTGGCCCTCCACCAGCATCTGGCGCAATGTCGCTTCCAGCACCTCGATCTGGCGCGGGCTGGGCTGCGTTTCAGGACGGATTTCCGTCTGGCTCATGCGAGTTAGGCGTCCAAATCGTGGCGTAACGAACGTTACGGTTCGGCGATTGAGTAAGCCATACAACAGAGCGCGTCAAACGGATTCAGCGAAAAAGGAGATCGGCGATCACGGGCCAGAGGGAGGCCACGAGCAAGGTCGCCATCCCATAGTTGAACCAACGAACTTTAGCCGGATCACGCAGGAAGTTCCGCATCGCCGCGCCGAAGGCCGCCCAGATCAGCGAGCCCGGCGTGCCCGTGAGGCAATAGACAGCGGTGATGATCAGCAGTGAGAGCATGTAGTTCTCAGGAACGGTGTAGGCGGCGATCGCGCCGATCACCATTGCCCAAGCCTTGGGGTTGACCCATTGAAAGGCTGCCGCCTGCCAGAAGGTCATCGGCGTGCCGACCTCACGTCCCTCGCCCACCGGGCCAGAGCGCGCGATCCTCCACGCGAGCCAGAGCATGTAGAGAATGCCGAGCACTTTCAGCACGGTGTAAATCTGCGGATAGCGCGTAAACACCTGCCCAAGGCCAAGGCCACACAGCAGCAGCATCAGCGGAAAGCCGACATTGATGCCGGCAACATGCCACAGGGTGCGCTTCAGGCCGAAATTCACACCCGATGCCAGCAGCATCATGTTGTTTGGTCCCGGCGTCACGGAGCTCGCAAAGGCAAAGCCGAGAAAGGCGATGATCAGATCGAGCGGCATGCAAGGCTCCGTTACACAGCGCGCAGATTAGCGAGCCGTGCCGCGCGCCGCCAATGCCTTCGGCTGATGCATCCATCAGCCGTGTTCATCAATCATAGCCCTTCGGAACCGCGCGCGATGGCGGCAACACCGGTGCGGCTGACCTCCACAAGACCAATAGCGGCCATGAGGTTGATGAAGCGCTCGACATCATCGGAAGGACCGGCGAGCTCAAAAATGAACGAGGTGAGCGTGGCATCCACAGTCTTCGCGCCGAAGGCCGCCGCGAGGCGCAGGGCCTCCATGCGGTGTTCGCCCTTGGTCTCACCCTGCTGCGCCACTTTGACGAGAGCAAGTTCACGTTCAATGGCGGATTTCGAGGTGAGATTCACCACCTTGTGCACGGGCACAAGACGATCAAGCTGCGCCTCGATCTGGTTCAACACATTGGCAGTGCCGCTGGTGACGATCGTGATACGCGAAAGATGCTTCTCGTGCTCGGTTTCGGAAACCGTAAGGGATTCAATATTGTAACCCCGGCCGGAAAACATGCCGGAGATGCGCGCGAGCACACCGGGCTCGTTATCAACCAGCACGCAAAAGGTGCGCTTCTCGATACTCTGCTGCGTGGTGAGCGTGGGGTAATGGGTCGTGTTCATGTCAGGCCTGTTTGGTCATTCAGTGCGAGAGGGAAAAATCGAGCGCCGCTTCAACATGCAGCGCGGTGGTATCGAAGGTGGGAACGACGAAATCGTCAGCCGAAAGCAGCAGCATGATTTCGGTGCAGCCGAAAATTACGCCGTCACCGCCCACGGTTTGCGCGATTTCCAGCGCCCGCGCTTTCGAGGCGGGTTTCACGATGCCCCGGCAGAGTTCCTCGTAGATGATGCGATGGATTTCAACACGACCCGCCTCGTCCGGTACGCGCGTCTCGATGCCGTGCTGCGCGCCGATGTAACCGCGATAGAACGGCTCCTCCATCGTGAAGCGGGTCGCGAGCAGCAGTGGCGAGCGGCACCCCTTTGCAAGGATCGCATCAGCCAAAGCATCCGCGATATGCAGAAATGGGACGGAAATCGCGGCGCGTATCTCGGGCGCGAGTTTGTGCATCGTGTTGGTGGCGAGAACGATGGCTTCCGCGCCCGCCGCCTCAAGCCCCTTGGCCTCACGCGCCAGCAGCGCGCCGGCCTCAGCCCAGCGACCCTCGGCCTGCATCGCAGCGATTTCGGCGAACTCGACGGAGGACATCACGAGCCGCGCCGAAGCCAATCCGCCGCGTCGCGCGCGCACACCCTCGTTGAGCAGGCGGTAGTAAACCGCGCTGCTCTCCCAGCTCATGCCGCCGAGGATGCCGAGTTTGCGCATCAGACCAGCTGCTTGCCCTTGGCATCGATCACGTCGCCGATTTCACCCACGAAATCGGGAAGGATCATCTCGTTATGCGCCTTGCCCGAGGGGATCATCGGCAGGCAGTTTTCTTCCTTCGCCACGAGGCAATCGAAGATCACCGGGCCGGGGTAATCGATCATCTCCTGAATGGCCGCATCGAGTTCCGCCGGGTTGCCGCAGCGGATTCCCTTGGCGTGATAAGCCTCGGCGAGCTTGACGAAATCCGGCAGAGCCGAGGAATAGCTCTCGGAATAGCGCCCGCCATGCAGCAATTCCTGCCACTGGCGCACCATGCCCATATACTCGTTGTTGAGGATAAAGATCTTCACCGGCAGGCGATACTGCGCAGCCGTCGACATCTCCTGCATGTTCATGAGGATCGAGGCTTCGCCCGCAATATCGATCACGAGCGCATCCGGATGCGCGAGCTGCACGCCGATCGCTGCCGGAAGGCCATAGCCCATCGTGCCGAGGCCGCCGGAGGTCATCCAGCGATTGGGCTCATCAAAATGGAAATGCTGCGCCGCCCACATCTGGTGCTGGCCGACTTCGGTGGTCACATAGGTCTTCTTGTGTTTCGTCAGCGCATAGAGCCGCTCGACCGCGTATTGCGGTTTGATGACCTCTTTCGAGTTCTGATAGCTCAGCGAATTGCGCGCACGCCAGGTGTTGATGTCCTTCCACCACGGGCGGATTTCCTCGGCCTGCTCCGCACGCTTCTTCGCACGGAAAATCTCCAGCATCTCTTTCAGGATATTGCCGGCATCGCCGATGATGCCAACCTCGGTCTTCACGTTCTTGTTGATCGAGGAGGGGTCGATATCGACATGGATCTTCCGGCTACCAGGGGAGAAGGCATCGAGCCGCCCGGTGATGCGATCATCAAAACGCGCGCCAATATTGATCATCACGTCGCAGCCATGCATCGCGAGATTGGCCTCGTAAGTGCCGTGCATGCCGAGCATGCCCAGCCAAAGCGGGTCATTTGCGGGGTAAGCGCCGAGGCCCATCAGCGTGGAGGTCACCGGGAAGCCCGTGAGGCGCACGAGTTCGCGCAGAGTCTTCGAGGCTTCCGGACCTGAATTGATGACGCCACCTCCGGTGTAGAACACCGGGCGCTTCGCCTTGAGCATCAGGTCGACAGCACGCTCGATGGCGCGGCGATCGCCCTGCACTTTCGGACGGTAGGATTTGTGCTGCACTTCGGCGGGCGGTGCGTAAACGCCGCGCTGGAATTGAATGTCTTTGGGAATATCGACCACAACCGGACCAGGACGGCCAGCCTGCGCCACATAGAAGGCCTCGTGGATGATTCGCGGCAGATCCTCGATCCGTTTGACGAGGTAATTGTGCTTCGTGCAATGGCGGGTGATGCCCACCGTATCGCATTCCTGAAAAGCATCCGAGCCGATGAGATGGGTCGGCACCTGCCCCGTGAAACACACGAGCGGGATCGAATCCATGAGGGCATCTGTGAGGCCTGTCACGGCATTCGTCGCACCCGGACCTGAGGTGACGAGCACCACACCAACCTTGCCGGAGGAGCGGGCATAACCTTCGGCCGAATGCACCGCACCCTGCTCGTGACGCACAAGGATGTGCTGCACTGAGTTCTGCTGGAACAGCGCATCATAAATCGGCAGGACCGCGCCGCCGGGATAGCCGAACAGGGTATCGACATCATGGTCCTGCATGGCGCGCACCACCATTTCAGCGCCGGTCATGGTCTCGGTCATGTCTTCGTCTCCAGCTTGGCCCAAATGCTTCGTTCGAGGGCCGTCATGCGGTTGGTTGGGGCTCTTTCAAGGATCAGGTTCGTTCAGGCAACAAAAAAGGCCCACTCGGGGCCTTCGGAATGCGCGCCATCGGGGCAAAGGCTCTTAAGCCATTTCCCTCTCCGGCGCGCAGCGTACAAGAATGATGCGGGTCACGTCTTGATCCTCAATTCAATGGTGCGGACGCTACACGCATCCGCACCGTTCCGTCAACTGGGTGGTATACCCAATTTTGATGGCTCACCCGTAGAGATATTCCGGCAGCCAAAGCGCAATGGCAGGGAACATATAGAGCAGCACCATCGCGAGAAGGACAATCCAGAGGAAGGGCATGACGCCCGCAAAAATCTCGTTGATCGTCACATGCGCCGGAGCGACCCCCTTGAGATAAAAGGGCGCCATTGCCACAGGAGGCGAGAGGAACGAGGTCTGGATATTGAGAGCGATCAAGATGCCGAAGAAGAGTGGGTCGACACCATATTGCTCCAGCAATGGCAGGAAGATTGGAACGAAAATCACGATGATTTCGGTCCATTCCAGCGGCCAACCCAACACGAAGATGATGAGCTGCGTCATGATCAGGAACATCGTCGTTGAAGGATTCAGCCAATTCATGAACGCCTTAATCGGCTCATGCCCACCGAGATAAGCGAAGATCGACGAGAAGATGAATGAACCCACGAAGAGCCAGCACACCATCGCCGAGGTGCGCGCAGTGAGGAACACGCTTTCCTTCACCTTTTCGAAGGTCAGGGATTTATAGGCCGCAGCGAGAACAAGCGAGCCAAGCGAACCGACAGCCGCCGCTTCTGTCGGCGTCGCAATGCCGAAGAAGATCGCACCAAGAACGGACATGATCAGCAAAGTGAGCGGGAAGAAGCTTGATGCAAGAGCCACAAACACC
>JBOFZC010000219.1:0-5341 GCA_051654985.1 Rhabdaerophilum sp. | reverse complement strand
TGCAGGATCGCCGGCTTGCCACTCGCTTTCGCTCGTTCAAAAGCGGGGATGAATTCTTCCGTGCGCTCCACGCGCTCGCCATGCCCACCAAAAGCACGGGCATAGTCGGCGAAATCCGGGTTTTTCAGTTCGGTTGCCGAGACGCGCCCCGGATAATGGCGCTCCTGATGCATGCGGATGGTGCCATACATGCCGTTATCGATGACAAGAACGATAATCGGCAAATTATACTGCACGGCGGTTGCAAATTCCTGCCCGTTCATCAGGAAGCAGCCATCTCCAGCGAAAGCCACGACGGTCTTGTCAGGAAAAGCCCGCTTCACCCCCACAGCTGCCGGCACGCCGTAACCCATCGAACCCGATGTGGGTGCGGCCTGCGTCGCATAACGATTGAACATGTAGAAACGATGCAGCCAGGTCGCGTAATTCCCCGCGCCGTTGCACAGAATGGCATCCTCCGGGAGATTGTCGCGGAGATATTCCATCACCGCGCCCATTTGCAGCGTTCCGGGAATGGATTTCGGCACCTCGGTCCAGCGCAGATACTCGACATGAAGGTCGATCACCGCGTCGAACCAAGGCTTTTCCCTCGGGGGCTGAAGGGTCTGCAAAGCGGCGGCGAAAGCCTCCATGCTCGCATGAATCGGGAGTGATGTGGCATAGACCCGCCCCAGTTCTTCCGCGCCGGGATGGACATGAATCAGTCGCTCGCCGTTCCCGGGAATATCGAGGAGGGTATAGCCCTGGCTCGGCATTTCCCCGAGGCGTGCGCCGATTGCAAGGATCAGATCGGCATCCTCGACATATTTGAGCAGGGCCGCATGCGGGCCGATGCCGAGATTGCCAACATATCGCGTGTGATGCTCGGGAAAGAGCATCTGCCGGCGGAAGGAATTGGCGACGGGCAGGTCAAATTCCTCCGCAAAGCGCACGAGGCGATCAACCGCCTGCTGGCTCCAGCCCGTGCCGCCGGCGATCACGATCGGCTTTTTTGCAGCCCAGAGCCGCTTCTGGAGCTGCGCCATCTGCGAGAGCGACGGATGGGTCTGAAGTGGTTCGGCGAGAGGGGCATCGGCCACGCTCGCCATTTCGACCAGCATATCCTCGGGCAGCGCGATCACCACCGGACCCTTGCGCCCCGCCATCGCGACATGAAAAGCGCGGTGGAGAATTTCGGGGATGCGCGCAGCATCATCGATCTCGGTCGTCCATTTGGTCATCGAGCCAAACACGGCGCGATAATCGAGCTCCTGAAACGCACCGCGCTCACGTGCCGAGCGCTCGATCTGACCCACAAAAAGAATGAGCGGGATTGAATCCTGATGCGCGATATGGATCGCGGGGGAGGCGTTCATCGCGCCCGGCCCGCGTGTCACGAAGCAGATGCCGGGCCGACCCGTGAGACGTCCAACAGCATCGGCCATCATGCAAGCGCCACCCTCCTGCCGGCAGACCGTGACACGGATCTCCGCCTCGACCAGCGCATCGAGCACCGCGAGATAGCTCTCGCCAGGCACGCAGAAGATATCCTTCACCTGCTGTTTGATCAGCTGATCCACGAGAATGTCAGCGGCGCGACGGGGTTTTGGTGCGGTCATGTCAGCCCTCTTTGCGGGGGTTCCAGTGGGGGTCGGCGAGGATTTCTGCGCCGTGTTGGCCAAGGCCGGGTGCATGGCGGGTTGAGACCTGTGCCACGCCATCGATCACGATCGGAGTGCGCACGGATGGCACCACGCCGAGCGCCGCCTCGGCATTCGCGAGATCGACGCGAATACCCCGGTGCTTCACCTGGGCATCCGCAAAGACCTCACTGATATCGTTGATCGGTCCGGCGGGAACACCGGCCATCTCGAGCCTCGCCAGAAGATCAGCCTTGCCAAAACGTGCCGTGAGCGCGGCGAGCACAGGCACGAGAGTGGCGCGATGCTCCACCCTGCCCCGGTTCGTGGCGTAATCCGGATTGGCTGCGAGAGCGTCGCCACCAATCACAGCGCAGAGTTTGCGGAACTGCCCGTCATTGCCCGAGGCGATGATGATGTAGCCATCGGCGACTGGAAACACCTCGTAGGGCACGATATTCGGATGCGCGTTCCCGAGCCGTTTCGGGGTCTTGCCCGAAACAAGGAAATTCAGAGCCTGATTGCCCAGCACCGCGATCTGGCTGTCGAGCAAGGCGCAATCGATCGTCGCACCCTCCCCCGTGGCATCGCGGCGGCGCAGAGCCGCGAGAATGCCGACGGAGGCATACATACCGGTGAAAATATCGGCAGTGGCATAACCCGCCTTGGTCGGCTGACCCTCGGGTTGCCCCGTGATATCCATCGCCCCGGCCATGCCTTGAATGAGAAAATCGTAGCCCGCACGGCCGGCATAAGGCCCATCCTGCCCAAAGCCGGTGATCGAGGCATAGATCAGCGATGGTTTTGCGGCACGTAGAGAGACAGCATCTAGCCCGTATTTCGTGAGCCCGCCGACTTTGAAATTCTCGACCACAACATCAGCAGCCATCGCGAGGCCGCGAATCGTCGCGATATCCGAAGGGTCCTCGAAATCCGCCTCGATCGAGCGCTTGCCGCGATTGCAGGCGTGGAAATAGGCTGCACCGAGATCACCGCCGCCTGCTTTTTCCACGAAGGGCGGACCCCATGTGCGCGTATCATCACCCGCGCCCTTGCGTTCAACCTTCACGACATCCGCGCCGAGATCGGCGAGCGTCTGGCCCACCCAGGGACCCGCGAGAATGCGTGCGAGTTCGAGCACTTTCAGGCCTGCGAGCGGTTTAGTCATCGTCGTCTCCCTCGTCGGAGTCGAGGGTGGACCACAGCCCGCCGATGGCGGCAAGCCCGATGATCTGCGCCGCATAGATCTCGAGGCTGTAACGGCCGCAAAAGCGCATCAGCGCGCCGATCCCTGGCCCGGGTTGCCAATCCAGAAACCGTCTCTCGAAACGGAGGATCTGATGCGCAAGGACAAACAAGCCGAGCATCAAGACGCCAGAATGCAGGGGCGAGAAGGCGTAATCGATGGTTTCGACCAGCCAGTAAGCCCCGAAAGCGAAAACGGCGGCAACGGGGAGGAGCCAATTTGGCGAAGCCTCCAGCCCATCCCGCTGCCGGCGGAGCAGGAGACCGAAAACCGCGAAAAGCCATCCCTCTGTGCCATATTCGAGGATCGGGTTGATGACCGGCATGATCGCGACGAGCGTGATCATCAGTGCAGCAAGCCGCCAGATCGGCGTGAGCGCATGCCGCTCAATCAGCGGCAGAGCGAGGCGGATCGCAGCAAAATTGAAGAGAATATTGAGCTGCAGGCCATCGAGCCCGCCGAGCCAGAGATAATCCACTCCGGTCAGCACCACACCGAGGATGAGCCATGTCCAGGGGATATCGCGCGATCTGGCAAAGCCGATCAGAAAGAAAAACATCGGCACGCCAAGCCGCCCGATCACACGCAAGATCGGCCAATCATCGGCAAGATAATGGCCGATATGGTCGATCAGGATCAGCCCCAGCGCGATGGCTTTCAGCGCATCGGTTGTGCTGACCGGCGGGAGAGGTCTGGTCTGATCTGAGAGTGACACGCGAGTCTTGTTCCGCACGAGGTGAAGCTCAATCAGCCTTTCATCGCGTGACCTGTCAAATGAACAAGCGGAATGGTTTCATCATCACGCCTTTGTCACGGCCTTCTCGCTCGCATGTGATGCAACGTGCTTTCCCTTTTTGCGCGACGAAGGGCACGGTGCTGCAAGCAAAATCGGGTTATTCAGCCAAAAAGGCACAGGGGGATTCCATGAAGACAATGACTGATATCGCGGCTCCGAAATTCGCCATTCCTGCCCCGCGCACGCTGCTCAATCTCGCGATCGGCGGCGCCCTTGGGCTCGCGATCTGGGAGATCTGGGCGCGCGTGATCACCAAAGCCGTGGTGGGCTATCCGCTCGAACCGGCCGGCTTGATCGATGCAATCGCCCATCATCAGTTCGGTTTGGCAGTTCCCTATCTACTGCGCGAGGCCCTGCACTATGCCGTTGGGATCCTCGGCTACCCCATCGCTTATTTCATCATCTCGCGCGTGCTGAAAAACTGGAGCGCCGTGCTCGACGCGATTGTGTTCGTCACCTTCAGTGCCGCCGCGATCCATTTCGCCTGGATGGGCAAGGCGACCTTGGGCACGCTGGTTTTCTGGATCGTGGCCGTGGGTTTCATCGCGACGCGGTTCATCAACCCGAACATCCGCCTACGTGACAGCCTCGCTTGGGGTACGTTCACCTGGTTCAATGCGCTGGGGTTGATGGCCCCGATCGGCGGGCTCTCGTTCTATATTCTGAGCGACAGTCCAGGACTCTCGTTCATGAGCTTTGTCGGCCATGTGATCTACGGCGCGATCGCGGCCTGGTTCTTCGAATGGCGCGAAGAGAAGGCGGTCTGAGCCGCCTTTTCCTCCCTCGTTCATCCCTCGATATCGAAACTCACGCCCTGCGCCAGAGGCAGGGCGTTGCCATAATTGATGGTGTTGGTGGCACGGCGCATATAGGCTTTCCAGCTGTCGGAGCCCGCTTCGCGACCGCCACCGGTTTCCTTCTCACCACCGAAAGCGCCGCCGATTTCGGCCCCCGAAGGACCGATATTCACATTGGCGATGCCGCAATCCGAGCCTGACGCGGCCATAAACGCCTCGGCCTCGCGGATGTCGCGCGTGAAGATTGACGAAGACAGCCCCGCTCCCACGGCATTGTTGAGCGCGATAGCGTCCTCGAAATGATCATAGGGCAGCACGTAAAGGATCGGCGCGAAAGTCTCGCGCATCATCGGGCCGGATTGCGAGAGCATCTCGACCAGTGCCGGGCGCACGTAGAAAGCCTTCTCGGGCTGATCGGGAGCCAAGCCGCCGCCATGAACCACTGCGCCCGAGGCGCGGGCATCTTCAAGGGCTTTCACAATACCCTGATAGGCCGCCTCATCGATCAACGGGCCGATGAGCGTGCCGGCGGAGCGCGGATCACCGATTTTCACGCTGGCCCAGACTTTCACCAACCTCGGCACCAAAGCGTCATAGATCGAGCGATGCACGAAGAGGCGGCGCAACGTGGTGCAGCGTTGGCCCGCTGTGCCCATCGCGGCGAAAGCCACGCCGCGCAGAACGAGATCAAGATCCGCGCTCGGCGCGATGATCGCGGCGTTGTTGCCGCCCAGTTCGAGCAGGGCGCGCCCGAACCGCGCCGCGACTTTCGGGCCGACCTTGGCGCCCATCGCCGTAGAGCCTGTGGCTGAAATCAGCGGCACGCGATGGTCTGAGACAAGCTTCTCGCCGATATCAGCGCCACCGATCAGCACTTCAGAGA
>JBOFZC010000218.1:0-1676 GCA_051654985.1 Rhabdaerophilum sp. | reverse complement strand
CAAAAACTGTCGCGCTGCTTCTGCAGGCTTCATAATCCGCTCCTGGAAGACAACAGGCTTAAACCAGGAACTGCAAACAAACTCGCGACGAACATCGCTAAAATTTTATTTGAATCGCAGATTGTTTGGCGCTCAACCGTGAGACAGCGCCACGTTCAATTGCGTCAAGAACGCGTTTCTGGCGGAAACATCCAGCATTCCGCGCGGCTCGAAGACATGCCTTGCGAGGAAAAACCCGGAGAGTTGGAAGGCGTTCTGCAAGGCCTGTGCATCAGGAGGCGGCGTGTCTGCCCGGGGCGACACAAGCAGGAATTGCGGCAGCCTCAGCAATTTGGCCGCATAAGGGTCGCCTGCTTCGGCGCTCACCGCACGTGCCGATTTCGGCGAGACATAGACGAGGTTTTCTGTGCTCCCGGTCGCTGCGCATTCCGAAAGATCGACCCCGAAACCCAGCTCAGTGAGGATCATCAATTCGAAGCGCACGAGCGTCGCCGCAAGCAGCGCAGGTTCGCCCAAAAGGCCGCAAAGGCCATCCGCCGCGTGATAAACATGCGGATGCGCTTCGCGCTCGGGCATCAGCCGCAACAACAGGCCAAGATGGTTCACCGCATGCAAAGCCAGCGGGGAAGCCAGCACCTGGCCGGCGCGAGCGACAAGCGTTTCAGCCGTAAAAGCACCAAGATGCTCGTCGAGCCTGGCACGCCAGACAAGCGAGAGCCGGTTTCCGGGTTGGAGCATCGGCGCATGACGGCTCGAGCGCCCGCCGCGCACAAGACCGAGATGCCGCCCGTGCTGCTCGGTCATCACCTCCAGCACACAATCGCGCTCGCCGAACCGGCGCGTGGCGAGAACAAGCCCCTCGTCACGCCATTCCATGCCGGGCTACCCCTTGTTGGCCTTGGGGAATTCCAAGCCCATCTCACGATAGCGCTCGGGGTCGTCGGTCCAATTCTCGCGGACCTTCACGAACAGAAAGAGATGAACCTTGGCCTCAGCCGCCTCCGCGATTTCGACGCGCGCCGCGGAACCAATCGCCTTGATCGTGCGCCCCTTCTCGCCGAGCATGATCTTGCGCTGGCTTTCGCGTTCCACAAAAATCACCTGCTCAACGCGGATGTCCCCGCCCTTCAAGGTCTTCCAGCTCTCGGTCTCAACGGTTGAGCGATAGGGCAGCTCATCATGCAGCCGCTCGAAGATTTTTTCCCGCGTGATTTCCGCCGCGAGAAAACGCAACGGCGCATCCGAAATCTCATCCTCAGGGTAGAGCCAGGGGCCCTTGGCAAGACGCGCAGCGAGATCCGCCAGAATAGCTTTCACGCCTGAACCTGTGAGCGCTGAGACCATGAACGTGGCCACAAAACCGATGCGCTGATTGAGCGTCTCGGCAATGGCCAAAAGTTTTTCACGCTCAATCAGATCAACCTTGTTGAGAATGAGAAGCTTCGGCTGCCTCACCTCAGCGAGGCGTGAGAGAACCGCTTCCTGCGCCTCGTCATCATGGCGTGTGACATCAATCAGCACGGCGACGATGTCGGCGTCCGCCGCCCCACCCCAGGCCGAAGACACCATCGCTGTCTCGAGCCGCCGTTTCGGATGAAAAATCCCCGGCGTATCGACGAAGATGATCTGCGTCTGTCCCTCCATCGCGATGCCGCGAATTTGTGTGCGCGTTGTTT
>JBOFZC010000217.1:0-4128 GCA_051654985.1 Rhabdaerophilum sp. | reverse complement strand
TGCATCGCTTCGAGCAGTTCACGCCGTTTGAAGAGCGGATGCAGGGGGCGGAATTTCGGCAATTGCAAACGTCAGAGACCGCGCGCCGGCTGCTGGCGGAGAGTTATGTCGGCGTCCCGTGAAGGTTGCATCCGAACATCTTTGGCTCGCTATCAATGTTCGTGAAGCCGAAAATTTTCGGACAATTTGAAGAAATTCCGACAATCGACTTAACAGAATTTCGAAACTTGTCGGTTAGGAATGCTCGCAACACGGACGTATCCATGAAAGCGGATGCCTCAGCGGTCTTCGCTCATCACCATACGTCCTGGCCAGAGAGTTACGCGTCAGGCAGGCATTCATGTCGATTGAGATGATGACGGGCTCGTCCCGCCTTCAGGGCAAAGAGAAAAACCTCTTCGAAATGCTCACCCGCGTTTCGAAGCAGAAGCTGATCGGCCTTGTGCTGATTTTTGATCTGATGTCGATGTGGGCGCTCGGGCTTTTCGCGCTTTTGCAGCGCGGTGGCATCGGCATCTATGATAGCCCCGTACCGGTGGTGACAATCGTTTTCGTGCCACTGCTTGCGGCTTATATTCTGCAACGCCTCTGGGCCTACACCATCCCTGCGCTCGGCGCTTTTGCCCGACAGGTGCGCGCGCTTCTGATCGCGATGGTCGGGGCTTTTGTGCTGGTGATGGGGCTCTATTTCGTTGCCAACATCGACATCATGGAATCGCGCGGCTGGCTGTTGCGCTGGGCGCTGTATTCAGTGGTGCTGCTCACTCTTTTTAGGCTGTTGACCAGTCGCGCTGTGATCGAGGCCGGCAAGCGTGGCGACCTCGCGCGCCGTGCCGTGATTGTCGGTGGTGGCAAGGCCTCCGAGGAACTGATCTCGCGACTAGAAAAAACCGGCGAACGCTCGATCAGCATTCTTGGCTTATTCGATGATCGCGGTGGCGAACGCTCGCCGGATCAGGTCGGCCAGTACCGAAAGATCGGCACGTTCGAAGAGCTGGAGCAATATGCGCGCGACAATGCTGTCGATCTCTTGATCATCGCGCTGCCCTCAACGGCCGAGGAGCGGATTCTCCACCTGCTGCGCAAGCTCTGGCAATTGCCGGTGGATGTGCGCATTGCTGCGCATGCCTCAAAGTTGAAACTCTCCAAACGAGCCTATTCCTATATTGGCGATGTGCCGTTCCTTGCGGTGTTTGATCGCCCGTTATCCGATTGGAATGCGGCAGTGAAAGCGATGTTTGATCGCATTATTGCGGCGGTTGCACTCGTGGCCCTGCTGCCGCTCTTTGGCCTTGTCGCGCTGGCGATCAAGCTGGATTCCAAAGGACCAATTTTCTTCCGCCAGCAGCGCTTTGGGTTCAACAACAACCTGATCGGTGTCTATAAATTCCGCTCGATGTATACGGAAATGACCGATCACCATGCCAAAAAGCAGGTGACGAGGGACGATCCGCGCGTCACGAAAGTCGGCCGTTTCATCCGCAAAACCTCGATCGATGAACTCCCCCAGCTCATCAATGTGCTGCGCGGCGAATTGAGCCTTGTTGGCCCGCGCCCGCATGCCACAAACACCACGGCGGCGAACCAGCTTTATCAAGATGTCGTCTCGGGCTATTTCGCCCGCCATCGGATGAAGCCCGGTATCACCGGCTGGGCGCAGATCAATGGTTGGCGCGGCGAGACGGATACGGTCGAGAAAATCGAACGCCGGGTGGAACATGATCTCCACTATATCGAGAACTGGTCGCTGGCCTTTGATCTCTACATCCTCGCGATGACGCCGCTCTCGCTGTTCAACACCAAGAACGCCTATTGAGGCTCCAGCAGGACTTGCCTGCCTTGCGTCTCTGGGCCATCTGAAGATTCTCAAGGCAAGACGGGACGCGGGACAATGATCGTCGATTTGACGCGCGAGGAGATCAAAGCGGGGCTGGCCGATGATTCCATCCTGCTCATTGATGTGCGCGAACCGCATGAATTTGCAGCGGGGCATATTCCCGGCTCGATTTTGATGCCGCTTTCGACGTTTAACCCCGCAGAACTTCCCGATTCCGGCGACAAGGAGATCGTTTTCTCCTGCGCTGCTGGTGTCCGCTCGCGCCATGCCCTCTTGATGGCTCAAGCGGCAGGTATGCCGGTCGAGGCCCATTATATCGGCGGCTTCAAGGATTGGGCGATGGCTGGCGAGGAAATCGCTGACTAGGCTTGAAGCCGCGCGAGGCCGGGCTATGCTGATCGCCTCGGGTATTCTCCCTGCGATCAGGTCCAAATCATGAAATTCGGTATCGGGCAGGCGCTGACACGCGTCGAGGATCAGCGTTTCATCACTGGCCAAGGGCGCTATGCGAGTGATGCCCATGCAAAGGGCGAATTGCAGGCCTTTGTCATGCGCGCACCCTTTGCCCATGCGCGCTTTCGCATCAAGGATGCCGAAGCCGCCCGCGCTATGCCCGGCGTGGCGATGGTGCTGACCGGAGACGATGTCGCGAGCCTCGGTTCCCTGCCTTGCCAGGCCCCGCAGAAAAACATCGACGGCTCAAAAATGCCGATGCCTGTTTATCCGGTATTGCCCACCGACACTGTGCGTCATGTGGGCGAAGCGGTGGCCATTATCGTGGCTTCTACGGTTGAGCAGGCGCGCGACGCCGCTGAAGCGATCGATATCCAATGGGAAAGCCTGCCTGTTGCGGCTGATCTCGCGACGGCACGCAAGGCGGGTGCCGCGATTGTTCACGCCGAAGCTCCCGGCAATCTTGCTTTCGAGACCATTCTCGGCGACCGCAAGGCGACCGATGCGGTGTTTGCGAAGGCCGATCGCGTGGTGGGGCTCGATCTCGTGAACAATCGCGTGGTCGCGAATTACCTCGAGACACGCTCCGTGCTTGCCGAGCCGAAGGGCGAGCAGCTGACCCTCACTTTGGGATCGCAGGGATCGCATGACATTCGCGATGTCCTCGCGAACGAGATACTGAGAATCCCGGCAGAGAATATCCGCGTCATCACGCCGGATGTGGGCGGCGGGTTCGGCACCAAGATTTTCTTCTACCGCGAATATGCGCTGGCTGCCGAGGCTGCGCGTCGCCTGCAGAAACCGGTGCGCTGGGTTTCTGAGCGCAACGAGCATTTCTTCGCCTGCACCCAGGGGCGCGACAACCTCACCCATGCCGAAATGGCGCTCGATGCCAAGGGCAAGTTCCTCGGCATGCGCGTCAAACTCGATGCCAATCTCGGGGCGTATCTCTCGCAGTTCGCGCCGTTTATTCCCTGGGTCGGTTCGACCATGCTCACGGGTTGCTACGATATTCCCGTGGGTTACACGCATATTCGGGGCTTTTATTCGCATTCGGTGCCTGTCGATGCCTATCGTGGTGCCGGCCGACCCGAGGCGGCTTACACGGTTGAGCGTCTCGTCGATTTCATCGCCGACGAGATCGGGATGGATCGTATTGCCCTGCGCAAGCTCAACCTGATCAAGCCGCGCCAGATGCCCTATAAAACCGTGACGAAGCGCGTCTACGACACTGGCGAATTCGCCGCGCACATGATGCAGGCGATGGAGATTGCGGATTGGAAAGGCTTCCCGAAGCGCGCGAAAGCCGCGAAAAAGGCGGGGCTGATCCGCGGTATCGGTCTCGGCGTCTATATCGAGGCTTGCGGCGGCGGCTCGGCTGAGCCGGCTTATGTCGGCTTGGAGAAAGACGGCACAATCACTCTGCGCATCGGCACGCAATCGACCGGGCAGGGGCATGAGACGGCCTATGCGCAGCTCGTGGCCGAGCATCTCGACCTGCCGCTCTCGCAAATCCGGGTGAAGCAGGGTGATACGCGCGACACACCCACCGGCGGTGGCACGGGGGGGTCGCGCTCCATTCCCGTGGGCGGCGCGGCAGTAGGGCTCGCGGCGGAAAAGCTCGCGACATCGCTGAAGGTACTCGCGTCTTCCTCGCTCGAAGCGGCCGAAAGCGATCTCGAAATTGCCGATGGCGCGGTGCGTATCGCGGGCACGGATCGGCGGATATCCTTCGCCGATATCGCCAATCTGCCAGGTGCGAAAAAATCGGCACTGAACCAGACCGGCTCCTTCAAGCCGCCCGAGGCGACCTACCCCAACGGCACGCATGTCGCCGA